>NZ_PFKO01000383.1:0-333 GCF_002784285.1 Candidatus Infernicultor aquiphilus | reverse complement strand
AAACCCCAAGCAATTAATCCACCACTAAAGTTAAGAGCACCTAATTTAGGTCCGATAATATAACCAACGCCCATATATGCAGGGCTAATGCCAGGAGAACTCAATAATAAGCCACCTTGACCATTGATTGAAGTACCGGTAATAGTTTGTTTGGTAAAAACAACAAATTTTTCCCAAGCAACTGCAAAGAATTTAAATTCACCTAAGGCTTTAATAACAGCTCCACCAATCATTGCACCAAAAAGAAATTTGGAACCACCGCCACCACTTCTGCCTGCTTTGTGTATTTCGGCAGCAGCAACAGATTCAGGAAAAGGTAATTCTACGTCTTCA
>NZ_PFKO01000023.1:0-2921 GCF_002784285.1 Candidatus Infernicultor aquiphilus | reverse complement strand
TGTGTGGTATTATATAAAAAAATTAAATATAAATGGTAGAGATTTTAGAGAGAACCATTTTATTGCAAATAGCAAATGAAAAGTACACCATATTACAGCCGAAAAGTGCACCACTTTATCTAAAAAAAAATCAATAAATATAGACCATATTTTTCTCCTTTCCTTACAATAATTAATTTTGCTTTGCCAGCCATTCCTTGGTTTCCTTTAGCCGGTAAGAATTACCATTCATATTTAGCATATATGACTTATGGGTAAGCCTATCTATCATAGCTGCCGTCATCACCGAATCTAGGAAGATTTCATCCCATCTCTCAAAGGAGAGATTAGTGGTAATGATGGTCGATTTTCTTCCCGCCCTAAGGGAGAGATGGGTAAAGAGCAGCTCTGACCCTTCTTTATCAAAGGATATATAACCAAGTTCATCAGCGATAACCAGATCATACTTTTCAAATCTAGCCTCCACCCTTCTTAGGATATTTTCTGACCTTGATTCTTTTAATTGATTAACTAGTAAAGGTATGGTAGCAAACAGTACCTGGTATCCAGCCATACAGGCCTTTATCCCTAAACCGATAGCCAGATGAGTCTTACCGGTGCCGGGGCTGCCGGCCAGAATTACATTCTGTCCACTCTCAATAAAATCAAGGCTGGTAAGTACCTTTAGCCTTTTTTGGGCATCATGGGGGAGGTCTTCGATAGACAGGTCCTCTAGATATTTTTTGTAGGGAAAATTGGCCAGCCTGATTCTATTTTTCATACTATTTTCTAACCTTAAATCATACTCCTTTAAAAGAAGGTGATACAGAAATTCTTCATAGCTTAAGTTTTTAGTATTGGCCTCTTCAATCTCTTCTACCATGTATCTTCTAATCCCCGGAAGCCTTACTTGTTTACTGATCTCTTTTATTTTACTGATCAGCTCTTTTTTTTCTATATTTTTCATACGGTGCTCACCTCTTTTAAAATCTCGGCATAGACATCTATTATTTTCTTAGAATTGGCTTCTGTATCGGAGAGGTGAATAATATTCTTGGGGGTAGAATTATTCCTTTCTACTATAGTCTTTATCTTCTCGGTGCTGATACCGCTAGGGTTTATCTTTTCTAAGAGGGCTATGGCTTGTTCTACCCTAGATAAGTTGTTGGTAGCAATTAGTTCCAGTAGCCCGATAAAGCTCTTCTCCTGGCCCTGGTAATATTTTTGGTATATATCCTTTAGTCTGGGCTTAAGCTGAGCTAAGGCGCTACTTCGCTTCAGGGCACCTGGCTTTACTTTTAAGGTCACCAAGTAATGATTTATATCTATAGACCACTCCTGTGCACCATACCTTCTTTGGTGCCAGGCTACTCTTTTTTGGTTATGGTAACAGATGATCTTATCGGGGTAGATTTTAGTGAAAATGAACTGTCCTACCAGATGGTCGGGGACAGAATAATGATTACCATCTACGGTAATACAAGAATATTTATCTGTTCTGGCCTCTACTATTCTGGCTGTATCATATCGGGGAGGAAGAGGAAGCAGGTAGTTTTTCTCCTCCTTTAATATCTCCTCCGCACTTTTCCCCTTATTTAGAGCCTGAGGTTTTAGATTTAATTTTTTAAGTCCTAATCTAAAATATTCTTTTGCTTCTTCTACTGAGGAGAATTCATCCTTTTTAGAGAATATCTTTCTTCTTACGTATTCTACACTACGTTCTACATGACCCTTTTCGTGAGCCTGGTAGGTATTGGTAAATCTAAAGCTAAAGCCATAATAGATAGATAGTTTTAGAAGCGCTTCGGTAGGTTCTTTTTCCGATCTTCCTACAAATCTGGCTACGGTAACCCTGGAGTTATCATAGACCATCTCTTTATATATTCCACCTATTTCTTCAAAGAAAGAGGCATGGGTATCTAAGAAGGCTTCGGTCTTTTGATTATGATAAAGGTTACCAGATCGATAGTCTCCTTTTGCACTGGTAAAGACGGACATCTGGAGGGTTTTATTTTTGCCGGCAATAGTAAGTTTTACCTCTCCCCAGTCAAATTCACAGACCTCTCCTAATTCGTATTCCTGTCTGATATATGCTTCCTTGGCCTCTTTTTCTACATTCCTAATGGTACTGCATACTGTGGAATAGGAAAGATCAAATCCTTCTTCTCTTAGAGCTTCATAGATATCAATCTTCTTCTTTTGCTGTTTTGCTCTTCCCTCTGCTCTTTTGATATCATTTTCCCTTAAGTAAAATTTAATTCTACTCATTATCTCAGCAGTCAATTTTATCTTTTTCCTGGAGCTGGTATCATATTTAGGATCTTCTACTAGATCAGCTATTAATTCCTCTTTATTACTACAGTTACTTTTAGAATTGGAAAGCTTGGCTTTTTTATCCTCATAATCTTTTATATATTTTCCTATTGTCCTTCTGTTTATATTTAGGTCTTTGGATATCTGCCTTTGTGATTTTCCTTCTCGGTAATGTGATATTATTATCTTTTGTTTCTCTATCAATTTAATCATCTCCCTTTTCCTCCCTATGTAATTCTTTTTTCTTACATAGAGAATAGTATTTCAAAGTGGTGTACTTTTAGATTAACATAAATAGAGGGATAACACTGCAAAAAAACTCTACGCTATAATTTCAGGCTTTTTGCGGTGTTTTCCCTCTGCAAGCGCCCTCGGTGTCGCACCTATAATCTATTAGGATAGTTTTTAGTATTTTTTATACTGCTCTACCTGTGCGTGTACGCACGCAGACAGGTAAAAAATATTAAAAATGTAGAAGAGTAGTGATCAGGAACAAAAGATAAGCTATGCGATGATTAGGAATAGAAGTTTAGCCCTACGATAAAAAGTATCTAATTTAGCCCGCCTTTATATTTTTAACCAGGCTAAAAAAGCTTTTAGTCGGTTAAAAATATAATGCTTTTTTTGCT
>NZ_PFKO01000095.1:0-12592 GCF_002784285.1 Candidatus Infernicultor aquiphilus | reverse complement strand
TAGTATTCTATAAAACTTTTAAAAATCCTCTTTTTTATCTTAAATTTTATTTTTAAGGCTCATCCTTTTCACTATTCTAATCCGATTCTCTTTTTCTGTTTGAATAATTTTGAAAAATAAAATATTAAATAGAAGTAAAAGATAATAAAAGAGGGAAGATAATTATAAATTTTGGTAGATATATTCTATTATTCTGTTTTCAAAAATTTTAGGGTCATTCTCTTCTGCTATATAATTGTTCTCCATAAGACAGAAGACTACCCATCTCTTCTTTTTAGTTTCTAATAAGCCAATCAGTCCTGAAGCCGAGGATAAGGTCCCGGTCTTACCCCAGACCTGAAAAGGTAGACGTTCTTTTAAAGTCCCGTTCTCTTTGGTACTGGCAAAATAGTTCAGTATTGTAAAATCGTACTTCTGGTAAAGATATATAATCGCTTCGACTAACTGAGCGGGTGTCATAAGATTATATTCAGATATCCCACAACCGTCCACCAGGATATAATCCTTTCCCCATTTTAAGCCCAGGACTTTATCAATAACCCTTTCCAAAGAGGAAATAGCTCGAGGAATAGTGGATACTTCCTCAGGATTATCCTCCAGAGCCAGGGTACGAAAGATATTTTCAGCCTCCTGATTATCACTATTCTTCATCATGTAAGCCAGTATTTTATCCAGGGTATCAGAATAATAAATATACTTTACCTTTAGACCCTCTTTTGTCTCTCCAATCCGGATATCCCCTTCTATCTTCACTCCTTTTTGGGACAATCCTTTAGAAAAAATCTTCCCCCAGAGCAAGGGCATGGTATTGAAGTAGTAATTCTGTTTTTCTTTAGTTATATATCCTTTTACAGTTAATGCTCCAATCAGAGGGTTTTTATCATCCCACATCCATCCCCTTCCTAAAAACTCTTCGGGCAAGAACTTTGAATCGTCCAATATAATACCTCCAGATATATATCTAATACCGAACTTTTGCACCAGATCATTCGCTATCTTTCTGATTACTTCAGGGGATTGGGTGGGGTCTCCCCTCCCCACTACATATAGGTCTCCGATTATCTCTCCAGGAACAGAACTGGAAAAGTAGAAAGAAGTGGGATAAGTGTATTCCTTGCCGAGTATCTCCAGAGCAGCAAGCAGGGTAAATATCTTGGTAAGAGACGCGGGAGTGAAAAGTATATCTTCATTATAAGAAAATAGTACTTCTTGAGTCTTCAGATCCTTTATCAGGATACCCGAAAATCCCGGAAAATGATCTATTTCTTCCCCAATACCTGTGCTCGCACCAGCTATATAAATTATAAGAGAAGTGAATATCAGTATGGAGAAAAAAATGGTGAATATCTTATATCTTGATTTCAAACTCTTTTCCTTTCTAATTTTTTTAATTCAACACCACACACAGTTGGTAAGGCTCGATTAGTACCCTATATTAGGTATATTTTGGTTGTATTTTATCTTTTTATGGGGATAATTGGTTCTATATGGATGGTAGTATCAATATCCATTTCATTTTTTATCTCTTTTTCCAACCTTTCTGCTATTTGGTGAGCTTCTTCTAATTTCATATCTGCAGGCAATCTTATATGAAAGGTTAATTCTTTCCTATCTCCATATATATGAGAATGTAAATGGTGTAAACTAACATCGTGAGAAATACTTCGAGTTACAATTTTTATAATATCTGCTTTAAAAGTATCACTCGGTTCTTCTCCAATTAAAGTACTTATTGATTCTTTTAAAATTTTATAAGTAGTATAAAATATAATTAGAGACACTAAGATACCCATTATACTATCTATCCACCAGAAATAGTCTCCTATAAAGATCCCTACCAAAATCATCATAGAAGCTATTGCATCACTTCTATGATGCCAACCATCTGCTATAAGTGATTGGGAATTAATATTTTTCCCGAGTCGGAAAGAATATTGAGCTAATCCTTCTTTTGCTATTACTGAAATAGTAAACATTATAATGGCAAGCATATTGAAAGAGGCGGATTGTTGATTTCTAAATCTCTGAATCGATGCAAATAAGAAATTAATACCTACCACAAGTAGCAAAGTTGCTATGATAATAGAACTAATCACCTCTGCTCTACCATGACCAAAGGGGTGTTTTTTATCAGCTGGCTTGGATGACACTTTGAAACCTATAATAACCACCAGGGAAGTAAGGGTGTCCGAGAGAGTGTGCCAGGCATCGGCAATTATGGCTATAGAAAAAGTCTTAATTCCCACCCAGTATTTCAAGCCAAAAAGAATAGTATTTATAACCATAGATATGGTTCCTTCTAAATATCCGATATATGTTTTATATTTTTGAGTTATTGGTTCACTAGAATTAATTTTCATTTTTCTTTTTTTCTCCTATAGTAAAAAAATTAAGTAAAATTCTTATATTTAAATCCATTCAGTAACATACTCTTTTAAATGTTTAGTTTGATTCAGTTGGATTAAACAATACCCTCTTCCCTCTTTATGAGACAAAAGACTGTAAGAAGCAGTATCTAAATGAATCCTCCAAAAATAGGGTGAGGCAATATTCAGGCAGGCAGCTATAAGAGGCTTGAGCACTGCCCGGTGAGAAACTACGGCTAAAGTCTCTCCTTTATGCTTGGAAACTAAGTTATCCAGACAGGTCTTAGCCCTCTTCTGTACCTCATAAAGAGTCTCCATATTCTCTACTTGAAGTTTCTCGGGATTACCCACCCAGAGCTTCCATTCCTCAGGATATTGTTTTTCAATTTCTTTCTTATAATGTCCTTCCCAACTCCCCAATTCGATATTATTAAATTGCTCTTCTATCTTAACTTCTACCCCGCAAGTTTTTCCTATAATCTCTGCTGTTTGCATAGCCCTACTAAGAGGACTGGAATAAATATACTTAATAGGAAAATTTTTCAACTCCTGTGCTAAATCCTGAGCTTGAATAAGCCCTCTTTCATTTAAAGGAAAGTCAGTCCTACCTCTAAATATCCCCTTAATATTTCCTTCACATTCTCCGTGCCTTATCAAGATAACTAGTGTTCCATTAAAATTCTTATACATGCTTACCTCCTATCCTAATAAAGGTAAAAAAAGGTGCCAGGCACCTTTTTTTACCTTTATTATCATTTTTAGTGTCATAAGACGGCCATTTGACACTCTTTCAATAATATGAAACAGATAACCGTCTGTTTCCCTGTTTTATTAAACAACAACTATTAATTCATAATTCTGGGAACCTAATCCTATCTTTTCTGCATAATTTAAGCCTATCTTCCAGTCAGTATTTAGATGGACTCGACTAAATTTATCTTCTCCGGTATGAAAACCTTTCTCCTCCAGAATGCATCCCTTAATCACCGGAGCTTTATTTACCAGGTCTACACAGGCTCTATCCAGAGCCACAGGATCAAAAGAGGCCGCCATCCCAATATCTGGAACTATAGCCATATCATTGTAATTCCAACAATCACAATAAGGAGAAACATTCATAATAAAACTGAGGTGAAAATGGGGTTTGTCTTTTAATACTGCATAAGCATACTCCACAATTTTTTCCTGGGTATTTCCTCCCGATTCATCAGAGCCTACTATTGCAGCACTATACTGACATACCGCTACACACTGACCACAACCGATACATTTTTGATAATCAATTTCTGCTTTTTTATTTTCATTAAAATGAATGGCACTCTGGGAACAGTGTGTAATACACTGACCACAGCCGATACAATTCTTAAGATTGATTTTGGGTTTTGAGTTAGCATGCATCTCCATTTTACCCGCTCGAGAGCCACTGCCCATACCTAAATTTTTCAAGGTACCTCCAAAACCGGTCATTTCATGGCCTTTAAAATGAGTCAGAGAAATAATAATATCGGCATCAGCAATAGCTGTAGCTATCTTAGGTGCTGTACAATGTTTTTTATTGATTAAGATCTCCCGATATTCAGTCCCCTTTAAACCATCAGCAATAATGACATCACACCCGACCGCAATACGATTAAACCCATTCTCCATAGCAGTATTTAAATGGTCTACTGCGTTCGCCCTTTTCCCTGAATAAAGAGTATTAGCGTCAGTTAAAAAGGGCTTCCCACCTAACTCTTTTATCAATTTCACGATACAAGCTACATAATTAGACCTGATATAAGAAAGATTACCAGGTTCTCCGAAATGAATTTTTAGAGCTACTAACTGCCCTTTAAAATCAATCTCTTTAATCCCGGCCTCTAAAACTAATTTTTTTAATTTATCTAGCAAATTCTTTCCTGGTTTCGTCCTTAAATCTGTGAAATAAACTTTTGCTCTATCCACCATATTTACCTGTCCTTTCCAATAATTAAAAATAAGTTTTTTATTATTTTAATCAATTAAAACTATTAAAGCAAATTTTGTACTGGTTAAAAGGAATATTTTTGAAAGGATATTTAACTTATAGAGTATAATTCTATAAAATTTTAAAAAATCCTCTTTTATTAAAAGGAAATATAAAAATCTTTTGAAAAAAGAGAAAAATTATATTAAAATTAAGATAATTAAATATGAGGTAGTTTTTATAAATAAATATAAAGAAGATGCTAAAGGCATTATTATAAATATAAAACCTGGGGTAACCAAAGAGGGACCGGGATGGAGAAGTATCATCTATTTTAAGGGCTGTAACTTCCATTGCCCCTGGTGTGGTAGCCCAGAAAGCATACCCTTTGGAAAGACCGAATTAATTTACGATGATGGCTCTAAAGAAATCATTGGTCAAGAAATTACGGTAAAAGAGGTTATTCGCGAAATCTTACCTTACCAAAGATTCTTAAAAGACCATCACCATTATGGTGTAACCTTGTCTGGAGGAGAACCCACCGCCCAATGGAATTTTTATTTTGAACTTCTTAAAGGTCTTAAATATTTTAATTTTCCTACTGCAGTGGAAACCAATGGTTCATCCCCTCAATTTATTGCCTCCCTCCCTTATCTGGATTTAGTTTTTTGTGATATAAAACATATGAATGCAGAAATACACCAGAAATTGGTTGAAAAAGATAATAAACAAGTATGGTATAATATCAAAAAAACTTATGAAGCTGGAAAAGATTTAAGGATAGTAATCCCTGTTGTCCCGGGATATAATGATTCAGAAGAGAATTTTCAAGAAATTGCCAATTTTCTTTCTCCCCTGAAAGACGGACTCAAGGTAGAACTGTTAAAGTATGGAAGACAGGGAATCTATAAATGGAAAGCTTTAGGAAAAGACTATCCTTTGCTACATCTCATACCCCCTTCTAACCGAAAGATGATAATCTTAGCTAATATAATAAAAAACAAAGGGATTAAAGTAGATATCTCTTAAAAAGAAACTGACCCCGGATCCAAGCGCGGGATAATATCCTTTTTTAAAATATCAGGAGATAATTTTCGAGCATCACCATATTGACCGTGAATTCTTACTATAACCGGATAAGGATATTTTTCAGGATGTTCAGCTACATCTAATAACTGTTTGGAGGAAAATACATTAAAGTAAACATAACCTAACCCTTGTCCTTTGCCTTCCAGAGAATAATCAAAAATAGCTCCGATAATATCTTTCAAATATTGAGCCTTTTGTTCTAAATTCATCCCCTTGACACCTTCTGGATTAATACTCATGGCCACCGCTGAACCACCGGTCATAATTTCATAATTTAATTTTGATTGAGAAAGAATTCTGGTCAAAAGACCATTGGTAGCCATCTCCGGAGAAGGATCAAGCCCAAAACTTAAGCTTTCCCGCGCTTTTCTTCCGTCAGGTGTAGCTCCGGTCCAATATCCATAAAGTAGATTAGTACTGGGACTACTCCAATCAGCAGCAAAATTTTTATCGAAAGTATTTTTTTGCCGATTAATCTTTTCGCTGACTATTTTTACCAATTCCACCGCTTCTTCATCAGCATAGTCAATATTATTCCCATATTTGGGCACCTGCTGGATAATATTCTGTAATTCTTTAAATCCTTCAAAATTTACTTTTAGAGCAGTAATCAAATCATGCAGAGAAAATTTTACTTGAGAATCAGGGTTAAAGAGATATTTGATCACAGTCAAGGAATCAGCAGTGGTCCCTAAGCCATGAATCAAGCAGCCAGAAGCATTATATTTTGTCCCCAGGCCACTATTACAATCTCTCATATCGATTCCAGTTTCTCCTCCACCCATAAAAAAAGAAGCAAAAGGTACCGGTAACAAAGAAAGGGCCTCAGTACAGTTATTTGCTGCCTTTATCATTTTCTCAATAAAATAATCCAGATAGCGGTAAAAAACTTTTTTAGTTTCCGTAAAAGAAGTAAAGGGATTCTCTTCCAGCCCCAATTCTTCATAAGAAGGACCTAACTTTTCCCCGGTAATTAATGAATACCCCTCATTTAAAGAAATTTCTAAAACTTTAGCCAGATTCAACCAGCTATTGGTGGTGTTCCCGGTCTCTTTGCCTTTAATCAAGGGTTCCTGACAACCGGCAATAGCATAATCTTTTAAATCCTCTTCGGCAACACCTTTCTTCTTTAAGGCAGAAAATACTGCTACATCATTAAGAAAAGAAGGAGAACTATGTCCAAAATTAAACATAAATTTTGATATTGCCTGATAAAATTTAAACGGTGTATGGGGATGCATCTTAACTGAAAAATTCGGCTGAGGCCGATTGAATTGGTGATAAGACTCTAATATAATATAAGTCATATCATTAGATAAATCATTACCTTTAACCTCTGAGCCGCCTACCATAATATTCTGAGAAATAGCCCAATCTCTATCTCCCACTTCAAAAAAGGCCAAAAAATGGCGTATCAATTGCACGGCTAATTTTTTAGAAATCTTGGTTCTTTTATAATAAGGTTGCATTATCCTATCCAGATTCCCTACGGAAAAGGCGTAAGGATTAGGAAGTTGCTCCAAATTCATCACCTGCCAGAGCAAAATATAAGATTGTAAGGCTTCATATAAATTTTCTGCACCTTTATAGGGGACCTTATGACAGGTCTTGGCTATCCATTGCAATTCCTTCTTTCTTAGCGGATTGCCCTCTTGCTCAGATTTCTGCCCCGCCAATTTACTATAGCGATTAGCCAGAGTTATAGTCGACTGTAGAGCCTTTATTATACTGTCAAAATAATCGCTCTTAGCCGGAAATTTCTTTTTATTTTGTTTTAATTCTATGATTATGCCTTCTAATCCTTTTTCCAGAGCCTCTTCAAAACCAGGAATGGTATGACCAGTAACCCTTTCCACAAAATATACTGCTTCTCTGGTCTGATTTTCAGTATCATTATATATCTCTCTTATCTTCGCTATCGAAGGATGTCTGCTCCAGAATATTCGGTTATTTTTAATCATCTCTTTAGTTACTTCGATATCACTCATCTTATCTCCGGGTTTTACATCATCATAGAAAGCCATCTCATCATTATACCCCTGGAAACTTTCGATATGAAAAGCAGGGTTAATCAAGGCATAACTTGCTGAAAAAGCATCTTCTTCTGTTCCAGCAAAAATCTGTCCTGATTCAATGAAAATGGGTATCTTTTCACAGACTGATTCAAGCAAAATGCCTTGAGTCATAGCCGGAGAATATTTATCACCAATTTCTAATAATTTCCTTCGCTGAATATCTTTTGCTAACACCCAACCAATAAGGTTCTGTTTTTCCGCATTCCTCTTGACGATTAAATCTAAATATTCTTTTAATCTTTCAACATCTAAAATCTCTTCTAATGCCATTTTACACTCCCTTCTCTTTTAATCTCTTAAAATCTTCTTTTAAATCTTGATATAAAGATTTATAAATTTCAAATTGCTTAGTGTAAATATCGACATTTTCAGGAATTGGCTTGGTTTTTTCTTCTTTAAGTTTTACTACTTTTCTACATCCATCTTCTACGTCTTTATATATTCCCACTCCTATCCCGGCTAATATGGCCGCACCCATTGCCGCCGGTTCGATAGATTGAGTCATAGATATTTCTTTATTAAAAATATCGGCCTGAATCTGTCTCCATACTCTACTCTTTGCCCCTCCTCCGGAAGCAATTACCTGTTCAATCTTAATCCCTAATTCTTTAAACACCTCCAGGCAATCTCTTAAAGCAAAAACTACTCCTTCCATAACTGCCCTAATCAGATGAGCTCGGTGATGTTTTAGACTAAGTCCAAAAAATACTCCTTTGGCCTCCGGATTCATATAAGGAGATCTCTCTCCTAAAAGATAGGGAAGAAAAATTATAGCTTCACTCCCTACTTTAATTTTATCTACGTCTTCATCAAATATAGGATAAGAATCAGAAGTATGTAATATATTTTCTCTTAACCATTTTAAAGATAATCCGGCAGAAAGAATTGCCCCTTGTAAGTGATAGGTATCGGGTAGGGCATGGCAAAAGGTATGAATTCTTAACTTAGGATCATAGGTGAATTTATCCAGAGTGATAAACAATTGACCACCTGTTCCGATAGTGGAAGAAAGAATTCTTGGTTTAATTACTCCATTACCGACTGCCTGCATCGATTGATCTCCTCCGCCATAAACTACCGGAATCCCTTCTAATAGTCCGCTAGATCTTGCTACCTCTGCAAGTAAATAACCAGCCACCTCCTGAGATTCATGAACTCTTTCTGGAAGAATTTTAAAGGGCAGTCCTAAAATATCCAATAACTCTTCTGACCAACATCTTCTTTTAATATCCAACAATAGACTGCTGGAAGCATCAGTAACCTCAGCCCCTAAATTTCCAGTTAATTTATAGCGGATATAATCTTTGGCTAAAATCACTTTATATATTTGATTAAATTCTTCGGGCTGATTCTCTTTCATCCATAAAAGAGTGCTACCCATAAAACCAGTAGCTATAGGGTTCCCAGTCAGCTCAGCAAGTCGCTCTTTACCAATTTTTTGATAAATAAATTCACATTGAGAGCTGCTCCTCTGGTCAGCCCAGATGATAGCCGGACGAAAAGGCTGTAAATTTTTATCCAAAAAGACGGTACCATGCATCTGCCCTGATAATCCTACTCCTCTTACTTGTTTGGGGTTAACCTTTGATTCTTTTATTATTTCTCTTATTACCTGAATAGTTGCTTCCCACCACATTTTGGGATTCTGTTCTGCCCAACCTGGCTGGGGTATATCTATAGAATATTCTCTCCCTGCTAGAGCATAAATTTTACCCTCCCTATCCATAAGCACTCCCTTGGTCCCGGAGGTGCCTATATCTATACCCAATAGATAATCCATTTTATCCCTTTCGCGAATAAATTTTTACCAATAAAAGAGATATTTGAAAACTTTTGTATTACTCTTACACAGTTATATAGCTTAACCTTTTAAAGAACCTTGCATCAAACCTCTCAAGAAGAACTTTCCTAAGAATATATAAACTAATATAGGGGGCAAAGCAGTAAGAAGAGCACCGGCAATCTGAACATTCCATTGGACGATATAACTGCCGGCTAAATTATTTAAGGCCACAGTGATAGGTTGAGATGCCGGATTGGGGGTTACGATTAAACCAAAGAGGAAATCATTCCAGATAGAAGTGAACTGCCAGATCATAGCCACGGCAAAACCAGGCGTAGATAAAGGAAAAATTATCCATCTGTATATACCTAAAAAATTTGCTCCATCTATCTTAGAGGCTTCCACCATTTCGGTAGGAACCGTTATATAATAATTACGAAAGATTAAGGTGCTTATGGGTATCCCGTAGATTACATGGACTAAAATTAATCCGGGAATTGTCCCATAAACATGCAATTTCTGCAAAGTAAGTACTAAAGGAATAATGATGCTTTGATAAGGGATAAACATCCCAAATAGGATCATAGTAAAGATTAAATCCGAACCATAAAATCGCCATTTGGTTAGAACATAACCATTCAAAGAACCAAATATTGCGGAAATTATCGTTGCCGGTATAACTAACCATAGACTATTTAAAAAACTTCCCGAAAGACCACGAAACCCTCCTTTTGCACTCCCTAACCAGGCAAGACGGAAACTTTCAAAATTTAAGCTCCTGGGCAAATTCCACATAGTGCTCAGTCCAACCTCGGAAAAACTCTTCATCCCGGTTAAAATCATTATGTACATAGGGATAATATAAAAAACGGTAAATAAAACCAAAATTAAATAAATTAAAATGCGAGTAGTAGGTATTTTCATCTCTAAGCCTCTTTACGGAAAGTAGATATAAGATAAGGAATAATTAATAAAGATATTAATAATAACAATATAATGGCAATACTTGCTCCCTGAGCAAAATGGTTTCCTCTAAAAGTGGTGTCATACATAAATAAAGCCGGGACATCGCAAGAAAAAGCTGGCCCACTTCCGGTCATAGCCACAACTAAATCAAATATCTTAAGGGAAATATGGCCAAGAATAATAATGGCTCCAAAAGTAATGGGTCTAAGAAGAGGAGAAATAATATAGTAAAATATCTGCCATTTATCGGCACCATCTATAGCTGATGCTTCTCGTAGTTCTATAGGTATACCCCTTAGCCCGGCAAGATATAAAGCCATGGTATAGCCAGAAAATTGCCAGATAGCAGCAATAGCTACGGCAATTATTCCTATTTTGGGATCAGTATACCAACCACAAGTTAGAAAATTTAGCCCCAGCTTTTCAAATAATTGATTAACTCCAATGTTGCCCAATTGAATACTGCCCGGGTTAAAAAGCCAGCGCCAGATTACCCCACTGACCACGAATGAAATTGCCATAGGCAATAAAAATAGATTTCGAAATATACCTTCACTTTTAATCTTTTGGTCAAGAAAAATTGCTAATAATAAACCAATTAACAAACAAGAGATAACAAAAATAACTGTAAAGACAAGGGTATTACGAAGGTCTATCTGAAAGCGCATATTAGCAAATAACTTACGATAATTTTCAAAGCCTATTAAAGTGTAATTAGGAAGAACATCATTCCATTTGGTAAAAGATATAAATCCGGTCCAACTAATAAAACCATAAACAAAGACACCAACAGTTATTACTGAAGGCATTATGAATAAGATAGGCATTAATTTATCTCTTTTTAGGCGCATGGATTACTTCTCTCTGCAATTAACTGTAATTAACAAAATTTTTAGGGACGCCAGAAAGCGTCCCTAAAAATTTATCTTTCCATTATTTCTTTAGATACTCTTCAGCAGCTGTTATTAGTGCCTTCTGGGCATAGGAAACATCAGGTTTTGAAACAAATAGGCTTATAATATCTTTATACTCTGTGCTCCACCCTTCGCTGGCTGCTGCTCCATGTACTACACTGGGAGAAATAGCATCCTTTTGCCAATCTTTCGCGGCAGATTTCAGATAATCATTGTAATCACTAATATCTACATCTGTTCTTGCCGGGATTGAACCTTTGGCTTTATTAAAACCATATTGTCCTTCTTTGGAACCAAGAACTTTAAGCCAGGCTACAACATTTTCCTGATTTTTACAACCTTTTGGTAAAGCAAAACTATCAGAAAGAGCTAAAAAGATACCTGCAGTATTAGGAGACGGAGCCCAACCATAATCTTCAAATCCAACAGACATAAACCAGCCATTGGTCCAGTCTCCCATAATCATCATAGCACCTTTATCTTTAAGTAGATACTGCCCAGCTTCATCCCAGGTAAGAGCAGAATGATCAGTGTTTAAATAAGAAGCTATTTTAGCAAATGTCTCTAATGCATCAGTAACTCTGGGATCTGACCATTTTACTTCACCAGTCCACAAGCCTTTATAATCATCTGCTCCAAGTTTCCCAAGTAAGACTGACTCAAAAACATGCCCTGCTTCCCAACCCTCTTTTGTGCCCATAACAAAGGGGACTATACCTTTTGCTTTTAATTTATCACATACCTCAAAGAATTGGTCAAAGTTACTAGGGGGAGTAATTTCATACTTAGTAAATATAGTTTTATTAAACCACAATACATTGGAGCGATGGATATTTACTGGAACAGACCAATAATCTCCTTGGTATGATACAATGTCCAGTACACCCTGAGGCATAGAGTTAGTCCAACCCTCAGATTTATATAGATCGGTTAATGGCTGCACATATCCTGGTACTACCCAGGTATCAATTAATTCATGCCCGGCATGAACCTGAAAAGTATCGGGTGGATCTCCACCAAGCATTCTGGTTTTAAAAACAGCTTTAGCATTTGTACCTGCACCGCCAGCCACAGTAGCATTGATAAATTCTACATCAGGATATTTACTCTCATATATTTTAATGAGAGCATTCAGACCTTCTGCCTCACCACCAGCTGTCCACCAACTATTAACTTCAACTTTACCACTAAGCGATTCAGCTAATACTGGAAGAGCAAAAAATACAGCTACCATTGAAACTAAAACCAAAGCAGTTAACAATTTACGTAACATAACTAATACCTCCTTAAATATTATATTTATAAATTATTTAAAGATATTATAGAAATATTAAATAAAAAACCCCCTTCCTTTTTGAAATATTTTCAGCTAAGTATCTTCTTTCTGTAAGTATAATTATAGCACTTAATCCTCATTTATGTCGAATATATCTAAAAATAAAGTATCGATTAAA
>NZ_PFKO01000253.1:0-12711 GCF_002784285.1 Candidatus Infernicultor aquiphilus | reverse complement strand
GGATACGGTAATGGTGATTCTATCGGGAGGTATGGTCCTGGGTTCTCCGGCAGCAGGTGATGAGGGAGCAGAAAGAGGCATTAAATAATAATTTTTATGCTCTACACGAATGGATAGGTTTGATGTATTATGGTGTAGGTTTTAGGTGAAGGGAAAATGCATATTAGTGTACAGCGTTGAGCGTACGAAAACGGGGACAGGCTACTTTTTAGCTATTATGTAGGGGTTGAATTCATTCGATCCAACATTATAGGTTGATGCTATTTTAATTTTTTAATATGTGTTATAATTTTACATATGGATAAAGAGTATTGGCAATATGTAAGCCAAAGAAAGAGTAAATATGGAGATACAAATCGATCAACACACCTTAGAACGATCAGAGAAACGAGGAAAATGTGAGGTGAAATAAAATGAACATTCTTTATAATGACAAAACAGATCTTCTCTATATTCGTTTAGATGAAAGAAAACAGGAAGTTGTGAACAAGCGAATTTCTGAAGATATTGTGTTGGATATAGGAAAAGATGAAAGAGTTATAGGTATTGAGATTCTCGGTGCCTTAAAACGGGTGAATTTAGAAAGGCTTTTACCGATAAAGTATGAAACCCCAAAGGGGGTCGCCTCTTAGGAAGAAAAAAAAGGAATCCTTTAAGGAGAGATAATTTTGGAGCGAGATCATGCCCAGAGGAGTTTTTGGAAGATTTTCATCTTTATGGATTGGCGGAACGCTACTTGCAATTCACGAATACGGGGAAATCGATCGCAGGAGAGTATATCAATATTTGTTGGAAAAATTAGAACTTTTCAAGGCTTTTAAAAAAGAAATACTTAATTGGCTGAAGAATTAGTCTTTATAGCAGATAAGATAAAGAGATAAGATAAAAAATAAATGTTGGTTATTTAGCTCTATATTACTGGGAGCCTGATAAAAAAATGGAAAAATCCCTAAAAATACAAAAAGAAAAAATCATTCTAAAACTAAAAGATTATTTTAAACAGGAGGCATCGGGGTATCATATTGAAATGGTTTTCCTGTATGGTTCTTGGGCCAGAGGATATCCTCACTATGATTCTGATTTAGATTTAGCCCTACTTTTCTCCTCTCCAATCAAAACTGAAGAATCTCTTTTTGCCTTAATTACTCAGATCTCTTATGAATTAAGCAAAGATTTGGGTCGAGAAGTAAATATTATTCCTATCTATAGTGATTTCCCTCATCCTATGCTTTATTACAATGCTATAATTTTAGGAATGCCTTTGTATATTAAAGATAAGGATAAATATATACAGTTAAAATTAGAATCAATCTATCAAATGGAGGATTTTCAAATTTTTGGTATTACCTGGCAGAGGAAAGTTGCCCAAGACATTATAAAGGAGATCATCCATGCCTGAATTTAATTATGCCAAAGGAAGGATTACCGATTCTTTACAATTTATAGCCACCGAGATAAAAGAATTTGAAGAAGACTATAGTACAAAAATCTGGAAAGATTATAAAGAAGATCGTAAACTACAGAAACTAATGGACCGAACCATAGAAAATATCTTTACTGCCTTGATTGAAATATGTGGTACTATTCTTACTCAAGAAGGTATTTCGGCAGAGAGTTATGCTCAGGCGTTAAGTGAATGTGCTCAGAGATTGGGATTTTCTGAAGAAGAACAAGAAATATTGGCTAAAATAGCTATGCAAAGGAATAGGTTGGCTCATCGATATCTTAACTTTCGTTGGCAGGCAATCGATATGTTTATTAAAAATAAATTGCTTATCCTAAAATTATTGACCAAGATTTCCGAAAAACCAGAATAGTAAAAAAGAGTAAAAGGGAAACAGAAATAGTTCAATATTTATAAGTATTGTAAGCATAAGTAAAGAAATCGGGGAATTATTAATAGAAGAGCGGAGGAATTTGGTGGATAAAATCATCAGGAAATTTTTTTGGGTAGTTTTAGACTTAGTTTTTATAAATATTTCTTTTATTCTATCTTTGTTATTAAGATTTGGCAAAGAGTGGGATGCTTATTTTTTTCTTGGTCCAGAGTCACTGATTTATCTTTCGGTATCTTTTTTCATATTCGCCTTATTTTTCAGGCTATATACCCGGATGTGGAGATATTTGAGTATAGGCGACCTTTTTTTAATTACGGAAGTAGTTACTGCGGGGGTATTTGTATCCTATCTGGGTTTAAATATAGTGCATAGCCTTCCTCTTCCTCGAACAGTAATAGCTTTGACCTGGTTTTTTAGTCTGGCCTTTATAGGAGGAAGCAGATTACTCTGGAGATTATATTGGGAAGGAAGGACCCCTTTAAAGAGAAGAGAAGAGCGGATATTAATTGTAGGAGCAGGAGATGCCGGGGAAATTATTTGTAGAGAAATAGAGAAAAGAAAAGATTTAGGTGTATTGGTCGGCTTTGTGGATGATGATAGGGCTAAAATTGGCAAGATAATTCGTAACAAAAAAGTATTAGGCCCAATTGATCAGATTAATGAGGTTATGGATCAAGAAAAAGTTGGCCTGGTAGTTATTGCTATCCCTTCCGCCAGAGGTAATGTGGTTAGAAGAATTATAGATAAGATAGAGAAAAGGGATATTAAAATAAAGATTGTGCCAGGTTTGTATGAATTATTAGGCGATAAAGTCAGTGTTTCTCGCATTAGGGAGGTCAAAGTAGAGGATTTATTAAATCGAGAACCGATTAATTTAAAGATAGAAGAAATATCTAAATATCTAAAAGGGAAGAAAGTAATGATCACCGGGGGAGCAGGCTCTATTGGTGAAGAAATAAGCTTACAGGTAGGTAAATATTCTCCTTCAGAATTAATGATCTTAGACCATAGTGAAAATGGTCTTTTTTATATGGAAAGAAAGATAAAAAAGGAGTATGGCGATTTGAAGCTTAATATAATGGTAGCAGATATTAGAAATAGAGAAAAAATGGAAAATATATTTAGGAGTTTTAAACCAGAGGTAATTTTTCATTCTGCAGCCCATAAACATGTTCCTATGATGGAATATCATCCTGATGAGGCAGTGAGTAATAATATCCTGGGAACTAAAAATTTAGTGGAGTTAGCAGATAAATATGAGGTTAATAATTTTGTAATGATCTCTACCGATAAGGCTATTAATCCTACCAGTGTAATGGGGGCAAGTAAGCAAGTAGCTGAAATGATCCTAAAAATGTATGGGAAAAAGAGTAAGACTAATTTTGTGGCGGTTCGCTTTGGAAATGTATTGGACAGCAGTGGAAGTGTAATCCGCACCTTTAAGAAGCAGATTGCTGAAGGTGGTCCTATTACCATAACTGACCAAGAAATGGAGAGATACTTTATGACCATTGCTGAAGCAAGCCAGCTGGTAATACAGGCTGGAGGATTAGGCCTTGCAGGGGAAGTATTTGTATTAAATATAGGTGAACCAGTAAAAATAGTGAATTTAGCCCGGGATTTAATCAAGTTATCCGGTTTTATACCCGATGAGGATATTAAGATAGAGTTTATTGGATCAAGACCAGGGGAGAAATTATTTGAAGAATTATTAACCGAAAAAGAACGAAGTAAGGTGCTGGGAGAAAGCGGGCACGAGAAGATTTTTATTGCTCAGACTGAAGATGTTGATGGAGAGAAGTTGGATGAGGATATTAAAGAGTTAGAAGTGCTGGCTAAGCAGATGGATAGTGAAGGGATTGTTAGAAAGTTGCAGGAAATTGTACCAAGTTATAGACCTAATCGAGAAATGCTTAAAAGGTAAAAAAAGGTGCCAGGCACTAAATTTGTCCTAAAGGTAAAAAAAGGTGCCAGGCACCTTTTTTTACCTTTTTTGTCCATAAAGAATATGTTATATAAGGAATTTATATGCAAATAGTTATTGTTGGTGCTGGGCCAGCAGGATGTTATACCGCTCAGCTCTTAAAGCATTATGGGGTGGGGTCGTCTATACGCATAATTGAAGAACATAATGAAGTAGGAAGACCAATGAGTTGTGCAGGGATTGTAGGAAGACAGGTCTTTAACAATACTTTATTACCTCTTTCGAAGGCTTCTATTATAAATCAAATTGATGGAGCCTTAATTATTCATGGAGATAATAACTTTTTAATTAAAAGACCAGGGGTGGCTTATGTAATAGATCGGGAGAGGTTTGATCAAGAGCTAAGCCGAGGATTAAAGGTAGAGTGTGGAAAGAAGTTAGTGGAGATAAAGAGAGAAGGGTCTGGTTACGTAGTTAACACTAATGTAGAGGATATTTATGCTGACTTAGTGATTGGGGCTGATGGGCCAAAATCAGAAGTAAGGAAGTTTATTGATTTTGATTTAGAAGAGTTTAAAGGGAAAAGGAGAGAAGGAGCTAGAATATATAATAAAAAATATGGTTATGTGGGAATGCAATATAGAATAAAATTGGATAAGGCTATTTCTGATTCTGATCTAAATATTACTAAAGTACATATGTGTGAAGGTATCCCCTTTTTTATCTGGATTATTCCCGAGAATAAGGAAATTATCCGTCTAGGAATTATTGCTCAAAATGGATGGCAGCAATTAGATAATTTTATAAAAAAATATAATATTAAAGGTGAAATTGTGGATAAATTAGCCGGAATTATTCCTTTGGGATTAGCGAGTAATACTTATTATAAAAATATTGTTTTAGTAGGTGATGCTGCTGGTCAGATAAAACCCTTAACCGGAGGAGGTATTTATTACGGCTTAAAAGCGGCAGAGATTTTGGTAGATTGTATTCGGGAAGGTAAGATAGCTGAATATGATAGAAGATGGAAGAGAAAATTCGGGAGAGAGATTAATTTTGGATTAAAGGCACGGCAAGTCTATGAAAAATTAAACCATGATGAGTTGGGGAAAATATTTTTAGTATTTAAGAAAAATACAAAATTTATAGAAAAGATAGCTAATTTCGAAAATCATTCAGTGGTGTTTAAAGAAGCGCTTAAAAGTCCTAAGATATTAATAGATGCAGGGAAAATTCTAGGCCGAAATATTGGGAAGATATTATTTTAAGAGAAGGGGGAACTGAATTGAAGGCGATAATACTTTGCGCTGGAAAAGGAACTCGTCTTAGGCCACTTACCTATACGAGTGCTAAGCATTTAATCCCTATTGCTAATAAACCAGTTTTGTTTTACGGAATTGAGGCAATTAGAGACTGTGGGATAAAAGATATCGGGTTAATTATCGGGGAGACTGGAGAGGACATCAAAGAAGAAATAGGTAATGGAGCTAAGTGGGGGGTAAATATTTCCTATATTGAACAGAAGGAGGCTTTGGGGTTAGCTCATGCGGTGGTAATGGCGCGCGATTTTTTAGGGGGAGATAAATTTTTAATGTATTTGGGAGATAATCTTTTAAAAAATGGAGTAAAACCTTATATAAGAAAGTGTAAGGAGGGAGATTATAATGCCTTTGTCTTATTGACGAAGGTGGATAATCCTCGACAATTTGGCATTGCTGAGCTGGAAGATGGAAAGGTAGTAAGGGTAGTAGAAAAACCTCAGAAGCCAGCCAGTAATTTAGCCTTAATAGGGGTCTATCTTTTTGATAAAAATGTTCATCTGGCTATTGATAGTATAAAGCCATCTGCTCGGGGGGAATTAGAGATTACCGATGCGATCCAATGGTTGATTGATAATGGTTATAAGGTTGGAGCTGAAGTTATTAAAGGTTGGTGGAAAGATACCGGGAAACCGGAAGATATTTTAGAAGCTAACCGTTTAATTTTAGAAGATATGGAAAGAGATATTAGTGAAGCGATGGTAGATGAGAGTTCTCAGATTTTAGGAAGGGTTAAAATTGGGAAAAGTACAGAAATTATTAATTCTAAAATATTAGGACCAGTAATAATTGGAAACAAAGTTAGAGTAATTGATTCCTATATCGGTCCTTTTACTTCTCTTTCTGATGGAGTAGAAATAAAAAAAAGCGAAATTGAATATAGTGTAGTTATAGAAGAGACTAAAATAGAGAATATACGAGGGCGAATGCAAAGGTGTCTGATTGGTAAAGATGTACGAATTTATCATTCTAAAGACTTGCCCTTAGTGTACGAATTTATCTTAGGTGACCATAGTAAAGTAGGTTTATTATAAAGAAGGTAAAAAAAGGTGCCAGGCACTAAATTTGTCATAAGGTAAAAAAAGGTGCCTGGCACTTTTTTTTACCTTTTTTTACCTTCTTAGAAAGAAGTACCTAAAGTGATATAGATATCATATCCTTTGGGGTCGATTAGTGCTTTGGCTGCTCCTAATCTTAGAGTAAAGGGAGAGTCATATTTAAGATTGAAGTCTGCTTTTAATTCTGCTCCCATACTGGCTTTAAAGTCCTGCCAATTAGAATTGATTTCATCTTTTTCAGTATTTATATTTAGGTTTGCACTTTCCCAGGCATTTCCTAGATCAACGAAGAAGACACCAGAAAGTCTTTCTAAGAACAGGGAGATAGGTCCTAGTTTAATGCTGTGCTCGATGTTGGCCAAAGGGAAACGATATTCTAAATTGGCTAAAAGTAAATTGTTCCCGGCAAGAGTGGCAGATTTATACCCCCGAAGCGGAAAAGTATTCACCTCAACATCACTCAGATTGTCCGCAGAATTGTAGCCTCCTAATTTAAATTTTTCTTTATCTAAATTTGATTCTAATAGGTTCGATGAGCTACAGCCAGCAACTAAACGGAAAGCTAATACCTGATGAAGAAAGGGAAGAGGAAGGAATTGTCTCCCATCAAATAATAATTTATTAAAAGTATAATCACTGCCTAAAGCTTTATCGGCATGTTCGTAGGTTAGAGAGAAGGAGTGGCCTTGTTCGGGGCTGATAGAGAATCCATATTTTTCTGCATCAGAATAGGAGTAGCCTAATCTTAGGCTGGCGATTTTTTCTTGGTCGGTATCTAAGGTAGTTGTTGTGTCAGAAGAAGAAAATTTTTCATATTGGTACCCCAAAGAAACTGTTTGTCTGTAAGAACGAGAATTTGTAGGGGAAGAAGTTTTTCCTTTAAAGGGAAAGTATAAATTAATGCCGGTTTTTCCTTCTTCCCACCAGGAAGTAGGTGAGACTTCATTAGATGTAAGAGCAGAAGAAGAATTTTGATCTAATTTTTCATTTTGAGAAGCAAGAGCAGTTTTCCCAGAAAGGTAAAAATTGATAATGGGTAATTGACGGTAATTATAATAGCTCAAATTATAATTTATGTTGTTACTGAGCAACCCATAAGTAACCGTCAAAGGGATAGAATAAAATCCCAGTACATCTTGTAATTCAGTTGAAAAGCCAATTCCCAAATCGTTTTCGGTGATTTGAACAGCGGGAATCCAGTAGGTAGGAGGCCAGAAAGTAGTAAAAGAATAATAGGGATGGACAGGGTAATTATTTAATAAAGCCATTTGGTTTTTAGGTAGAGTGCTATATAGATTAAATAAATTAGTTTTTTGAACTGGGATGATTAGTGATTTGTCATATTTTATTTCAGCCCATTGTTCAGGGTCTATTTTTATAAGATGAAGCTCATATCCAGTAGTATGATAATTGATAAAGGCTAATTGTTGGCCATCAGGAGAGATGGCCGGTTGAAAGGCTCCACCCAGGACATTGGTTACTTGATATAATTTTTTATCAGGCAATGAAAAGGCAAAGATATTATAAATTCCGGTGCGGTCAGAAGAAAAGAAGAGATATTTGCTGTCAGGAGACCAGCAAGGGCTAAGGTCATTATATTGGTCTTGAAAGATAGGCCAAAGAGAAAAAGTAGAATTGTTATTAGAATTAATAGAATTATTAGAATTAATAGAATTATAATTAGAGTCAAAATTTGAAATATATATATCCTGATAGCCCTGTCGCCAGGCGGAAAAAGCGATCATATCCCCTTGGGGAGACCAGGAAGGTTGATATAATTGAGTATCATCACGAAAATCAGTTAAATAGATAATATCTTCTTTATTAATAGGGTTATAAGTAGGTTGGCTTTCATTAATGGATGAGGATGAAGAGTGTAAGGAGTGTAAATTAATTAAGGCCAGGTTGTTTGTTCCTGATTCATTAATTACTGCCACAATTTGACTATTATCTGGGTTAGGTGACCAGTTCGGATCGCGAGCACGTAAACCTTCAGAGAGGCGGATTTCTTTATTTGTTCTTAAGTCAAATAAATAAAGGTCATAATATTCATAAAACTGCTCATAATTGCCTAATTTAGAATAAATTATTTTAGAACTATCGCCAGAGATGCTAAAAGAAGAATCCTGGCCATAGACTCTTTTAATTAAAGTTTGGCTTTTTTGATTAGAAAGATTTGAAAAAGTTACCGGAACAGAAGAAATTAAAGGGTCGATAAATTGAATGAAAGGATAAGAATGAGGAGAAGAAACTCTAACCGCTATTCTATCTCCATTGGGTGTGGAAAACCAGCGAGGATAATCGACCCAATAATTATAGTTAGTAAGTTGTTGAGACTCAGTAATGCTTTTTGAGGAGATAATCTTTTGAGCCTGAAGCTGATATTTTTCTTTTAGATAATCTTTCCAGGTTTGATATAGTTCGGTTAAGTTTGAACCAATGGCCTGTTTTAGGGCATAATTTATTCCTAAATAAGGGTATTGACAGAAGGTCTCACTTAAGGCAATGACTTTGCTTTCTCCATATCTTTGGGCTATAAAATGGATGAGAGATTGACCATAGATATAAGGAGCCGTACCATCGGGCCAGGAAGTAAGATAATAACCATCTATCTGATCTAAGGTGTTGAACTTATCTTCGAGGGTGGCCATACGAAGATACATATCATAGCGAGAATCTATACCTCTACCCCCAGCGGTAAATTTAGTTTCATTATAGACTGCTAATCCTTCAGTCGACCAGATGGGCTGGAGGGCATTAGGAGTAATTATCTGACCAAAGAGAGCCCGAAGAGCAGTAATAAGCCCACCAGTCATCTCAAAATGAGCTAAGTGGGTATATTCGTGAGTGATAACTATTTTAAGCCAGCTTTTAAATTTCATATCAAAGGATGTAGCAGTGGGTGCAGTTAAGGAAAGGCGAATCACTTGATGTGGAAAAGAAGAAGCAAAACCCAGGGCATAATCAGAAAAATCTTCTATAATTATAGCTATCTTCTGCAGGTGCAGGCGATGTTTTGGAGAGCCTAGTTGGGTATTAATTTTAAGATACACTTCTTCAGCTATATTGGCTACTTCTTGAGCTGACTGTTCGCTATTATATTCGTAATCTTTATTTTGATGTGGGTAAAAATAGACCGAAAAGTGAGGACTTTCTAAAACCTGCCAGGTTAAGCTGGGATCATAACGGTTAGCTTCCGCTTGCACAGTTATTGGTGAGCATACTAATAGAAATAGTACAGTAGTAATATAAATAAGAAGAAATACTGTCTTTTTCATGTTTTTCTCCAAGGTTAAAAAGGTAAAAAAAGGGAAAAAAAGGTGCCTGGCACCTTTTTTTCCCTTTTTTTCCTTTCATTTATGACAATAGGTCTGTTTTAATCCGATTTAGTAAGAGTTGGTAAAAATGATCAGTAATTAAATTCTTATGAGTTTTCTTGCTTATTCCTAATACGCTTTGTCGGGTAAGGTTTAAAGAAGTTGCTATATCTTTTATTCTATAACCTTCTTTTATTAATAGGTAGACAAGCAAATGCTTTAGGTGTTTATTATTTTCGATATCTCCAAATCGTTCTTTAACTTTTTCTAACCTATTTTCTATATTTTTGGGTGGTTTATTTTGGATATAATTTGAAGTTATTTTATTGAAATTCTGGAGAGCCTTTTCCGAGTTATTTTTTTGGCTATTTTCTTTTACAAAATTAATAAAATTATCTGGATTGGTTTGACAAAGTGTTAAGAATTCATCAATCTTTAGCCAAGGGGGAGTGATTTTATCTGGAGCGGGGAGAAGATATTGAAAACTACTCCAGGGGAATTCTTCGGGAGAATCTGCCAATCCGGCCTCTACTGGATTTAGACTAATATAAGATGCCACACTATACAGGTAAAAAGGATTTAAGATAAGATGGCTTTTATAGCGATCCTGGAAGAGATGACCTTTTCTAATATGTTTTATGTTATACCAGTGAGCATAAGAGGAATTTAAAAATTGCATGGCTTGAGAGAGATTTGCTTCCTCTGTCTTTAAGAGAAGGTGAGAATGTGTATCCATTAGGACATAAAAAAATATATGAACTTTAAATAAATTGGAGGTTTTTTGCAGAAGCTGTAAAAATTTATTTCTATCTACATTATCAGCAAAAATATCTATTCCTTCAATTCCTTTAACTATAATATGATAGAGTGCATTTTTATATTCAATTTCTTTCCTGTTTTTTCTTACCATAATGGTAAAAGTATACTATTTTATTTAGAATAGTTCAAATTATTTATGGGAGATCCCGGTACCAAATTTGTCTAAAAGGTAAAAAAAAGTGCCTGGCACCTTTTTTTACCTTTTTACCTTTATGACAAAAAAGGTGCCAGGCACCAAATTTGTCATAAATTATAGTTGAAGATTTTTTAAGAAATAGTGTATAATTAATTTCAGTTATTTATTCCAAAGGAGAATTAAAGAAAATGACCCAAAAAACTATCACTAATAAAATGGTAAAAAAGAGAAAAAAAAGAGATTTGTGGTTTTATATCATAATAATTATTTTACTCGCTGCGATGTTTTTGTGGTATCTCAGGCAAATAGGATATTTACCTTTATGGATAGATAACCAGCCGTCACCCCTTATTACCCAAATGGATTCAACCCTAAGAGAGAAAAGAGCAGCTTTTAAAATTATAAATGCTCACGAACATGTTCAATCCTTCCGCAATATACCAATCCTCCTTAAGATGATGGAAGACTGTCAGATTGAAAAAATGGTTTTATTGGGGACTTCCAAGTATACCTTTTATTTAAATCCTAAATACGGTTTTACTGAATATGATCAGAATAATGAAGAGATAATCAATATAAGTAAAAAATATCCTGATAAATTTATTGCTTTATGTACCATAAATCCTCTTGATGAAGATAAATTGGAAAAATTAAAGGCTTGTATTGTAGCTGGAGCTAAAGGTTTAAAATTGTATAATGGTCATGGTTATTTTTATGATCATTTTTTCAAACTTTCCTTAGATGACCCTGGGATGATGGAGGTATATGAATATTGCGAAGAACAGAGAATACCCATCCTTTATCATATAAACAGTGGTCGCTTTCTGGACCAAATGGAGAGGATTTTGAAAACCTTCCCTAATTTAGTGGTTGTTGCCCCTCATTTTATCTTGACTTCAAGAAATATTACTCTCTTAAGCAGACTCCTTGATACTTATCCCAATCTCTATACTGATATAAGTTTTGGTCATCCTGATTTTCAAGTAACTGGATTTAAAAGTATTTCTCAGAATGCTGTGGCCTTCCGGGAATTTATGCAAAAATATCGTGACCGGATAAACTTTGGGACTGATATAGTAATTACTTCTTATCGAGCGAAAAGCAGGAGCTATATTGAGGAGGTAACTTTAAGTTATTTTGATATGCTAGAGAAAGAGGAATTTACCTTGCCTTCATCAATTTATAAGATGATGAGTAAAAAAGCTCGGGAAAATACTGACCCAGATGCAGTGTATAAAGGACTTCATCTTGATGATGAAACGTTAAGGATGATTTATCATGATAATGTAGTAAGAATTTTTGGAAAATAAAATAAAATAAAATAAATAAAATAAATAAGAACTGAGGGTATTCTATATTTTATTATTATTATTATTATTTATAGAAAGATACCTATTAATGAATGATACCAAAAGTAAATCTTAATTACCTTAGCGAATCGAAAAATATTTGAAGAAAGGGAAGTATTAAGAGATGAAGAAATTTTTTGTATTATTGTTTGGATTAATTATTTTAATATTAATAGGGGGATGCCAAAATTTGGGAAATATTCTTCCTTTTCTAAATAGAGCCCCAGTTATAATTTCTGAACCTATCATTACTGCTAAAGAAGATCAGCTATATTCATATCAGATAGAGGCTAGCGATCCTGATGGAGATAACTTGAATTATTCTCTTATTATCAAACCAGAGGGAATGAGCATTAATACTGAAAAAAATGGTTTAATTATATGGATGCCAACTAATAATCAAGTGGGAATTCATCAAGTAATGGTGGAAATTTCCGATGGAAAATATAAGGTCCAGCAGGACTTTGAAATTGAAGTGATGAATGTGAATAACCCTCCCCAAATCCTTTCTTATTTTCCGGTCAATTTAAATATTGAAATTAATGAGGGGGATTCTGTAAAATTTGAAATTCAAGCACGTGATAATGACTTGAATACAATTTTACATTATCAATGGTTTTTAGAAGGAGAACTAGTAGAGAATTTCTCTGGAATAGGTAGCGCCTCAAAAAGTACTTGGAAATATTCTTCCGATTACGGCGACTGGGGGATAAAAACAGTGAAAGTTTTAGCAAATGATGGAGAATTTGAGGATAGCGTACAATGGAAAATAACTATCAAAGATATAACTCCTCCTAACCAACCTACAACAAATGAAGTGAGCTCACCGACTAACATTTCAACTCAGATTCTTTCTGGTACTAAAGATGCCAATACTTCCATCTGGATTAATGAAATTGAAGTTGTATCTCTTAATATATCTACTGATTGGTCTTACTCTCTTCCGCTTAT
>NZ_PFKO01000297.1:3258-12525 GCF_002784285.1 Candidatus Infernicultor aquiphilus | reverse complement strand
TAGATTATCGCACTTCGAAATATCTAAGGACTGAGTTTAAAATATTACAAAAAAAACTGGAGATTACCACCATTTATGTTACTCATAATTTTTACGAAGCAGACGAGATGGCAGACCGAATTGCTGTACTGGATAAAGGTAAATTAGAACAGGTTGGTTCCCCTGAGGAAATATTTTTTCATCCTACCAAAGCAGTTAGTGATTTTATTGGTGAGCCGAATATTTTAAATGGTGATTATTATCATAGATTAAGTTTTCTAAAATCTACGGAAATTAAAGACCATTGAGGCTATAGTAAATAATTTTTATTATTAAAGTGGATAAAATTAGTTTAAGTTAAAATATTTTTTAATTTTTTTAAAAAAAGAAGGATATTTTATAAATATGTTTATTTAAAGATTGGTTTCATAAGATATTCAAGGCACGTTCTGAGAGAAAAGGCAGAAGCTCCAATCCCATAGCAGTCAAATTCTTTATCATAATAATCTACAGCAGCAATATCCATGTGAGCCCACGGAATAAGGGGATCAACAAATTCTCTTAAAAACATCCCAGCCGTGATCACTCCACCGCCAGGACCACCTGAATTTGCTACATCTGCATTGGGAGTATTAATTTGTTCTCGAAGTTTCTCATCATCCATAATGAAGCGATGAAATCTTTCTCCAGCCTTATCTGCAGCCTCAAGAAGCTCCCGAATCAAATCGTCCCAGTCTGAAACGAGTCCGGCAGTATAGTTACCCAAAGCAGTAACAGCTGCTCCAGTAAGGGTGGCTATGTCTATAATAGCGTCAGGTTTTAGAGTCGAGGTGTAAGCAAGCATATCTGCAAGGGTGACTCGTCCTTCGGCGTCTGTATTTTTTATTTCAATGGTTTTGCCATTCATGGCTTTAATAATGTCGTCGGGCCTGTAGGCATTTCCATCAGGCATGTTTTCTACGGCGCCAAAAAGTCCGTGGACTTCATAAGGACACTGAAGTTCGGGGAGAGCATTCATGATGCCGAGCACGTTACAGGCACCAGATTTGTCACCTTTCATCGTTTTGATGCCTTCCCTGGTTTTAATACAGAGGCCGCCGCTATCAAAGGTAACACTTTTGCCTACAAGTGCAATTTTGCCCAAGGGTGTTCCCTTTGGTTTATACACCATGTGAACAAGTCGAGGAGGAGTTTTAGACCCCTTTCCCACATGCCAAAGGGCGAGAAGTCCTTTTTCTTGTATCTCGTGTTCATCAAGGATTGTAATCTCCATTTCATGGCGGGTTGCTATATCTCTGGCAATGCTGGCCATGGTAAGAGGGGAAATAACGTTTCCTGGTTCATTGGCGAGATTCCGAGCATATATCTGGGCTTCTGCCACGTGTTTTCCCTGAGTTATGGCAGCCAAATCTCCTCTATCGAGGCAAAAATGTTCACATTGTGCTACAGGAAAAGAATTGGTTGTACGGTATTTTGTGAAGCGATAGTTTCCAAGAACAGCACCCTCTGCTACAGCTCTACTCATAAGGTCATCTGGTTCTTCTGGTAGAATAAGGGCAAAGGAAGAGAGGTTCATAGTCGTTCCTTTTCTTACAAATTCTGCGGTCATATTTCGGTAAAGAGTGCTCTGTGCCAGCCTTTTTTCAGGTTTTTGGCCTAATCCGATAACGGCGAGCCATCGCACAGATCCTTCTGCGCAGGGAATAAACTGGAGAAAGCCTTTTTTGCGCCATTGGGCAGCTAGATGGCTGTAAGGTGCTACTTCTTCAGGTAGATCTGAATTTTCAAAAAGCATAAAGCCTCGAACATCGAGTTGACCTTTGAACGACGACGGGGTATTAAAAAATTCCATGATGCACCTCCAGAAAAAATAACATAATAAAGATACTATACAACAAAAGAAAAGGAGCACTTAATGACCTAATCAATAAAGTTGAATTCACCGCAAAAAACCTTACCTCCAATGCAGGAGTTTTGCTACTCCTTAATTATACAGAAGAACCAAAGATATTTCAAGAACTTGACGAAATTTTGGTCTTTGATAATAATAGTTTTACCGTTGTTAACGGTGAAGGAGTAAAAAATTAAATTTTCCTTGAAAGGCGGTGAAGAAAATGGTAAAATTTAAATATAGATTCGCAGATTCACCATGAAATTTATGAGGATTTTAATGGAGGCATTGTTTATGAAGGATAATCAGGAAAAAGATAAAACATTCTATATGGAGCAAGCAACACACCTTCACAACTGCCACCTTGTTGTGGATGCTCACTTTGATTTACCTCCTCTCGTTTTGGCGAAACGTCTCAAGGGGGCAACCCATGTTATTGAAAACGACTACCTTCCTGCCTTACGGGCTGGGGGAGTGGGGCTTGTTATTTCTTCTCTTTTTATCCCCAACGAATTTTTACCGGAAATGGGGCTTCGAAGAGCCCTCGATCTTATAAGCGCTCTTCATTCAGAAATGGAAGAAAGCCCTGGACTTTTCTCTCTTTGCCGGAACACAGAAGAGATTAAGCAGGCGAGAGAAAGAGGAGAGCTTGCCATTCTTCTTTCTTTTGAAGGCCTTGAACCTATAGGGAATGACTTATCTCTATTAAGAATTTTTTACGAATTAGGAGTCCGTGGAGTTGGTTTGACATGGAGTCGCCGAAATTATGTGGCTGATGGATGTTTTTTCAATCCAGTAGAAGAGGGCAGAAAGGGCGGTCTCACTGACTTTGGACTGAGAGTAGTAAGGGAAGCAGTCCGTTTGGGGATGTATCTTGATATTAGCCATCTTAACGACGAGGGAGTAGAAGACCTTTTTGCTTTTTATGATGGTCCTGTCATGGCCTCCCATTCGAACTGCCGAAGTCTCACTTTCACGATGCGTAATCTTACCGACGAACTCATTCAAAAATTGGCCTCCCGGAGAGGTGTTATGGGAATGAATGTATGCAGCGCTTTTGTCGGTAACCCAGACAAAAAAAGCCTTGATGAAAAGGACCTTGCGAATCATGTTGATTATATTCGAGATCTTGCAGGGGTAGAGCAGGTAGGGTTTGGGTTTGATTTTTGTGATGAGATGAGAGACTTTTCAAAACCAGACCCCCACCGTAATTATGATTGTATTAAAGGTTATAGCCGATGTATCGAATTTACAGCAGAATTATTGGCCCGGGGGTATAGTGAAGAAGAGCTTGTAAAAATTATAGGGGGAAATTTCCTGCGGTTCCTCGAGGAGACTATTCATTAACAAAGGAACAAAATTTTTCCGTCAAATTAAAAAATATAAATAATTAGGAGGTGGGAGCAAGATGAGCATTTTATTAATAAAAGATGGAGACGTTTATGCACCTGAACATCAAGGGGAAAAAGATATACTGGTTATCAATGAAAAAATCTTTTTTATTGACCAAAATATTTTAACCTCAGCATTAAATGCAATGGATAAAAATATAAAAATCATTGATGCTTCAAAGTGTATGGTCATTCCCGGCCATATTGACCAACATGTTCATATTAATGGCGCCGGTGGCGAGGGAGGACCTCAATATCGAACTCCACCCATCCAATTGAGTGAATTTGTGAAAGCAGGTATAACATCAGTGGTAGGGTTGTTAGGTACAGATGGATTTGCCAGATCATTAAAAGCCCTTTTAATGAAGGCAAGGGCATTGGAACAAGAAGGAATAAGTACCTGGATATATACCGGGGCATACGAATATCCTTCGCCAACCATCACCGAAAGCATTTTATCTGACCTCATTTTAATTGATAAGGTCATTGGTTTAAAAATAGCTTTGTCGGATCACCGGGCTTCCCATCCCACGGTAGATGAATTTATAAAAGTGACTTCTGAGGCAAGAGCCGGTGGAATTCTGGCGGGAAAAGCAGGCGTGGTTCATATACATATGGGAGGTGAAAAACAGGGTTTAAACTGCTTGTTTGATATCATTAGAAACACAGAAATACCCATAGAACAGTTTGCGCCAACTCATTTAAATAAAAAAGATGAAGAGCTTTTTCGACAGGTGGTGGAATTTGGCAAAATAGGCGGATATATCGATTTGACTGCCGGCGTTTCAGGGGAAGAAAAATCAAGTCATAGCATAAAACCTGGCAAGGCCATTAAAGAACTGATGAAAAATGGTATTTCCATAGAAAAAATTACCATTAGTTCCGATGGGAATGGCAGTCTCCCAAAATTTAATGAAAAGAAAGAGTTTGTGGGAATGAGTATTGCATCTGTCTCGTCTCTGCATCAGGAATTTATTAATATGGTAAAAGAAGAAAAATTTTCTATAAAAGAGGCGATTCATGTAACTTCTACCAATATTGCCAAACATTTAAAATTGGATAAAAAGGGAGAAATAAGAGTGGGAAAAGATGCAGATATTATCGCTTTGGATAAAGATACGCTTAAAATAAAACATGTTATTGCCCGGGGTAAAGTATTAATGGAAGATGAAGAGGTCGTAAAATTTGGAACCTTTGAAAAAGAATGAGGCAAGAGAATGATTTGCCTTAATGTAAATTGGGGAATTAGTCAATGATAAAAAAAACAATGCAGCCACCTGTATGTGCCCCGAATGTCGAAGGATTTATGTTAAAACCGGAATACTGGATAGAAAAAATTGGGGATGCAGAAAAACTAATTTTAAATGAGGTAGAGATAATAGAATTCAATAAAAAATCCTTTAGAAAAATGAAATACAAAGGATTTGAGGAATGGTTATATGATTTGGAAACATATCCTGAAACAATAACCCGAGAAAAGTTATTAAATACCATGAAGAGCTATTCCTCTGGAGGTGTATTTCCCAGCAAGACTTGCTATGATATCCATGCTAAGAAAATTACGAAAACGGTCAAGAAAGAAGTGTTATATCAAGCCAATTTTGACGGTATACCTGATGGAATTCGAGTAGAGTGGGGCATGTTGGTAAAGAGAGAAGACGTAAGGGCTTTCCCTACGGACACTGTATTCGCCGAAGAACCAAAGGGTATCGATTTTGATCTTTTTCAGTTGACCGTCCTGCCGGTGGGGAGTCCGGTAGCAATTTTACATCAAAGCAAAAATGGAAAGTGGTATTATATTCAAAGCATGATTTATAAAGGATGGGTTAAAAGAGAAAGCATCGCTCTGGCAAAAAACAAAAAAGAAATATTTGATTATGCAAATTCAGATAAATTTTTAATGGTAACAGAGAGCAGAATCGAGACAGAGCCCAATCCTTTCATCAAGGAAATATCCAATATTTTATTTCAAATGGGAGACAAGATTCCTTTAATCGAATTTGATGAAATTCCGGAATCGATTCCTATTAATAATTTACACGCTCAATCTCCACACGGTTGTTATGTCGTAAAAATTCCGGTTAAAGATGAAGAAGGACACCTTGAATTCAGATTAGCTTTAATTGCTCGCTCCAATGATATCCGTGAAGGTTATCTTCCTTATACCAGAGGAAATATCATTCGGCAGGCATTCAAATTGTTAGGAGAAAGATATGGATGGAACGGTATGTTTAAAAGAAGAGATTGTTCCCAGTTTATTATGAATGTTTACCAAACCATGAATATTATTATTCCCAGTTACACCCGGATGCAGGAGGAAGGAGCAGCCGGAAAATCGATTGAATTTAGTGGTTCCATTCAAAGAAGAGAGAGCGTATTAAGTAAATTACAACCTGGTGATCCCATTCATTTAAAAGGACATGTCGTCATGTATTTGGGTAAGGTTGGAGAAAATCATTATATTATTCACTCAGGTTCCGGATATGGGATAAAAAGTAAAGATGGAAGGATAAAACCGGTAACCGTTCACGGGATTTTTATTTCGGAAGTACACCAATTGCTTATGAGCGAAGAGAAAAGCTATTTGGAGGCATTCACAACTGCCCAAAAGTTTCTATAATTATTAATTATATTATTTTTATGAGGAGGTGGTGACCTAAAAAAGATTAAATGGAAAATGATTAAAATTCAAAAGAGGCGATGCTAAAGAAAAAATTATTGATTTTTTGTAAAAAAGTAAATAATTTTTAAAGGAGTGTTTATTATGTTAAAAAAAATGTATCTATGGACAATATTAATTGTATTGTTTCTTTCATTGACCTGCCTGACCAATGCTACTACTCCAAAGGATGCTTTGGTTATCGGAGCCAATACAGAAATATTTATTACCAACGATCCTGGAGTATCTTTTGAAGTTCTACCTAATGCTATGGTACAGAATATATATGCCAAACTCGTAAGTGTTGTAGTTAAGGATAAACAATTTATAACAGTACCAGGTCTTGCTGAGAGTTGGGAAGTTGCTCCAGATGGCAAAACCTGGACATTCCACCTTCGCAAAGGATTAGTCTTTGCTGATGGTGATCCTTTAAAAGCAGATGCGGTTGTTTATTCTTTTCAAAGAGTCTTAAAACTTCAAAAATCTCCTTGTTGGTTATTTTCTGACGTATTGGGATTGACAGAGGAAAGTATTGCCGCTCCTGATGATTATACTGTAAAAATAGTTACCAATGGTGCCCCTTCGAATGTTGTACTCACCATGGTGGGTAATACTCTTAGTGGTGTTTTAAATCCGAGGGTTGTAAAAGAACATGAAGTAGATGGTGATATGGGACAGGCATGGCTTATGGACCATAGTGCAGGTGCGGGTCCATATAACCTTGAGGAATGGGACCGAAAGATAAAGGTAGTGCTTAAAGCCAATGAGAATTATTGGAGAGGAGCACCTAAGATTAAGACTGTAATCCTTCAAGATATTCCGGAACCTACCGATCAACTTTTACTTCTGAAAAAAGGAGATATCGATGTAGCATGGGACTTAACCGCTGAACAGGCTAATTCCTTGAAAGGTGGTCCTGATGTTTCCATTGTTACTACTCCTGGACAAAGCGATGAGTATGTTGGTATGAATGCTGGTTGGGGACCTTTTAAAGATGTAAGAGTAAGACAAGCAGTGAAATATGCCATAGACTATAATGCAATAATCGATAAAGTAATGACCGGTTTTGCCATAAACAATCAGCAATTTCTTCCGGTAGGATACTTTGGCTATGTTGAGAATAATCCTTATTATCAGGATATAGAAAAAGCAAAAACACTTATGGCTGAAGCAGGATATGCCGATGGTTTCGATGTAGAAATAGTGACAAATACAACAGAACGTCGAAAAACTGAAGCTGTAGTCGTTCAGGAAAATCTTGCCAAAATAGGGATAAGAGCTACGATAAATCTGATGCAGGCATCGCAAATGTATGCAAAATTCAGGGAACAAGGATTACAAATAATCGTCGCTGGTTGGGGGGTTGATTATCCGGATGCAGATGCCCTTTCTAATCCTTTTGCTAATTATCGGGTGAAGCAACTTGCCTGGAGATGTGTCTGGTACGATGATTATGCCGCTGATCTCACCGAGGCTGCGAGCAAAGAAATCAATGAAGACAGGCGATTCCAAATGTATCAGGATCTTACCAATTACTGGCATATATATGGTCCATTTGCCATGATGTATCAACCGATTCAATTCTGGGGAGTAAGAAATGAAGTAAAAAATTATGATAAAGCTGCTGAAGGTTATTCTGTACACTATGACCTTACGGAAGTTTATAAATAATAATGGTTAAAAATTGAAGTTTTAAAAGAAAGGATTGTAGTTCATCTGTGAATAGCGGTTTTAGGATTGACGTTCCGATATTTTAGAGATGATTTTCTATCCTAAAACCGCTTTTATTTTAGAGAAGTGATTAGTTCTTAAAAATTTAAAGTAATCAAGGAAGATATTTAATGAAACTGGGAACTTATATTCTAAAAAGAATTTTTTTAATGTTAGTTGTTATGCTAGGTGTAGCAACAATCGTTTTTTTTATCACTCGTGTTATTCCTGCAGACCCGGTGGGAGCCATATTAGGTGGAAACGCCCCCATAGAACGCGTTGATGAAATGAGACATCAACTTGGTTTGGATAAACCGATAACCTTACAGTTCATTGATTATATAAAGGGCATAGTTCATGCAGATTTTGGAATATCTCTCAAATCAAATCGGCCTGTCTTAAAAGATATAATAAATTATTTCCCGGCTACTATTGAATTAGCAATTGCTTCTATGATTTTCGCAGTAGTAGTCGGAGTGGTTCTGGGAGTATATTCTGCAATCTACCGAAATAAACCTATCGATCATTTTTCAAGAATATTTTCTATTTTAGGGGTATCGATGCCAGTTTTTTGGCTCGGTTTATTGCTATTATTATTATTTTATTATCATTTAGATTTGCTTCCCGGTGGAGGGAGAAACAGTCTATTTATCTTTTCCCCGCGTATTACAGGACTCTTACTCTTAGACTCTATTATTGCTGGAGATTGGATAGCTTTTTGGGATGGACTTAGCCACATTATACTTCCTGCCTTTGTTCTCGGTTATGCTTCAGCGGCATCAATAGCAAGAATAATGAGAGCAAGCATGCTGGATATTCTAAGACAAGATTTTATAAGGACCGCCAAATCCAAGGGGCTTTCCAAAAGGGTGGTCATCTATCGTCATGCCCTTAAGAATGCATTGATACCGGTGGTGACCATTATAGGACTTTCTTTTGGGAGTCTTTTAAGTGGAGCTGTGCTTACGGAAACTATTTTTAGCTGGCCTGGCCTGGGTAGATATATCGTTAATGCTTTGCTGGTATTGGATTATCCGGCAGTAACCGGAGGGACGCTGTTTATTGCATTTGTGTATTCTCTTGCCAATTTGGTGGTTGATATTTCTTATGCCGCTCTCGACCCAAGGATGAGAGTATAAAGAAAGGAATAAGGAAAATTGTTAAATACTGTAAAAAATATAGGGAAAAAAGAAAAAATAAAATTGTTTCTTGAGCAAAGGAAGCCTATTATTGAAGATTGGAAGCATACTTATTATCTATGGAAGAGTACACCTCTTGCCATGATTGGAACCGTAATTATTTTTATATTTTTAACTATAGCAATTTTTGCTCCCTTATTGACCTCCTATAGTCCGACCGAACAATTTATGGAAGAAAGGTTACTCTCTCCGAGTTCCCAGCATATTTTCGGTACAGACCAATATGGTCGGGATATATTTAGCCGGGTAGTTTACGGTGCAAGGGTTGAGGTGTGGATTATTTTTATCGTGTCCATCATCAGTGTGATGATTGGCATCATTGTTGGAATTACCGCCGGTTATTTCGGGGGTGCTGTTGATGAAATTCTAATGAGAATAACCGATATGTTTTTAGCTTTTCCAAGATTAATTTTGGCAATGGTGCTGACTGCAGTACTG
>NZ_PFKO01000297.1:0-3208 GCF_002784285.1 Candidatus Infernicultor aquiphilus | reverse complement strand
GGTCTATGCGAGACTGGGAAGGGCAGAAGCAATGAAAGTAAAATCTCAACCATATATTGAGGCAATAAGAGCAGTAGGGGCGAAGGATTTGAGAATCATTGCTTTTCATGTTTTGCCCATGTCTATATCTCCGGTAATCGTTCAACTGACTTTAAGAATGGGAACCATTATTCTTACCGCAGCAGGTCTTGGATTTCTTGGTCTTGGAGCACAACCTCCCACGCCGGAATGGGGAGCCATTGTCAGCGATGGACGAAATTATCTTGTAAACCAGTGGTGGATAAGTACTTTTCCGGGTATGGCCATAGCTTTTGTCGTTTTGGGTTTTAATCTTTTAGGTGATGGTATTAGAGACATATTAGACCCCAGGCTTAGGAGGTAATGGATGCAAAAGGTGAGAGGGGATCTCTTAAATATAAGTAAACTTAAGGTGGTCTTTTATACTTATCGCGGAATCATTAAAGCATTAAACGGCGTAGAACTATGGATGAACAAAGGTGAAAGGCTTGGCATTGTAGGAGAAACGGGATGCGGTAAATCCGTAACGGCATTATCCATCATGGGTTTAATAGAACAACCTGGTGAAATCATGGAAGGAGATATCCTATTTGGAGATAAACTATTGACCTCTATGCAAGAAACTTCCTTGATTAATATTCGGGGTAAAGAGATATCGATGATCTTTCAGGAACCGAATGCTGCCCTGAATCCGGTGATGAAAGTAGGGTTTCAGATAGCGGAAAGCATTAGTAAGGTAAAGAATAAAAAGATAGGGAAGGAAGTATATGTAGAGGTTAGAAGAATGTTGGAAATCGCGGGTCTTGATTGGGAAAGAACCATCAATCTTTATCCTCACGAATTAAGCGGAGGCATGGCGCAAAGGGTTATGATAGCCATGGCTTTGTCTTCTAATCCAAAACTGCTTATAGCAGATGAACCGACTTCTGCCCTTGATGTGACCATACAAGCGCAAATCCTGGAATTGCTTGATGAATTAGTGAAGAAGTTTGGCAATGCGGTGATATTAATTACCCATAATATGGGAGTTGCAGCGGAATTCTGTGATAAAATGGCGGTCATGTATGCAGGGAACATGGTTGAATATGCCAGGACGACAAATATTTTTGAAAATCCTCATCACCCTTATACCAGAGGGCTTCTTAAAGCAGTGCCAAAAATAGGGAGGACAGATGAACTTCAGAGTATACCAGGGATTGTGCCGGATTTAGTCAATCCGCCTTCCGGTTGTCGTTTTCACCCAAGATGCAAGCACGCCATGGATATTTGCCGAAAAGATTTTCCGCCTCTGGTAGAAATTAAATCCGATCATTATGTAGCCTGTTATTTATATGGGAAGGAAGATATACAAAATGCAAACAGCTGAAGCGAAAGGGGAAATAAAAAATTTAATATCGATTGAGCATCTTAAAAAATACTTTGCCATTAAACAGGGTTTATTCTCTTCCGTCAAGTATGTGAAAGCGGTGGATGACATTTCTTTTGATATTCCTAAAAATAGTGTCTTTGGCATTGTCGGTGAATCCGGTTCCGGAAAAACGACCATAGGGCGAACCATACTTCGGTTAATAGAACCGAATTCGGGTGTTATTCGATATCTTTCGACAGATATTCTCTCTCTTAACGCAAGGGAACTCCGCATCTTTCGTCGGAAAATGCAGATTGTTTCTCAAGACCCGTATAATTCGCTTCATCCCAGAAAACTGGTAAAAAATATTATAGGAGAAGGCCTGCAGATTCATTTTAAACTTTCATCGGAAGAAATCTACCAAAGGGTAAAAGATATTCTTGAACAGGTTGGTTTGCGGGAAGAGCATATGTTCCGGTATGCTCACGAATTTAGCGGAGGCCAACGCCAACGTATTGCCGTAGCCAGGTCCCTTGTTTTAAAACCAGAATTTCTGGTGTTGGATGAACCCACATCTGCCCTTGATGTTTCGGTACAGGCAGTTATTTTGAAAATGTTAAAGAGTCTGAAGCGAGACTTTTCCTTAACCTATCTTTTTATTACCCATAATTTAGCTGTCATCGATTATATGGCAGATTATATAGCAGTGATGTATCTTGGTCAGATTATGGAGATCGGGTCAAAAAATGACATATTTTCATGTCCTATGCATCCTTACACCTTACTTCTCCTGAATTCAATTCCCCATCCTGATCCGAGAAAGAAAAAGAAAAAAGTCCTTCCCAAAGGTGAAATTCCGAGTCCGATAGACCCGCCTCAGGGCTGCAGGTTTCACACCAGATGTCCTTTTATGAAAGATAAATGTGTCAATGAAGAACCTGAAATTAGAGAAATAAGTAAAGGACATTTGGTGAAGTGTCATTTTCCATTAAATTAATAGAAAACTTGTTACCTATTACGGATTAGCCTCGGCTTTTTCAATTCATGGCGACCTTTGATGCTAGTAGAGCGTTTCTTTAATAATGTTACAATGATTTGTCATTGCGAGCGATAGCGAAGCAATCTCAAGTCCTTATAAATAAAGGGATTGCTTCCCCTGCTTTCGCAGGGGCAGGCTTACTTTGCTCCTCGCAATGACAGAACAAAATGTAAAGATATTTAGAGAACGCTCTACTAGTAAATAATTTTTATTATTATTAAAGTGGATAAAATTAATTTAAGTTAAAATTTTTTATATTTTTTTAAAAAAAAGAAGGATATTTTTAAAAATAGGTAGTATAATATAAAAAGATTTATAAAATGGAACATTTTTCCATATTATGGAACAATATAAAAAAGTTAAGAGCAGATGAAATCATTAAGAAAAACAATAGATATTTTAGATTATTTAAGTGATGTAAATAGAGATGTGGGAGTAACCGAACTGAGTTTAAAATTAAATTTGCCCAAGAGCACCGTTCATCGAATATTAAAAGATTTATTAGAATATTCTATAGTGGAGCAAGAAAAGGATACTTCCAGGTATAGAATGGGGTTACGTTTACTTAAATATTCTAATTCGCTTTTAAGGTCTTTTGACCTTAGACAAATTGCCAAACCTATTTTGAAAAAGGTTTGTAATGAAACCGGAGAAACTACTTTTTTAACTGTTTGGAAAAACGACCAAGGGTTTTGTATAGATTCAATTTTTTCTAGTCAAAATATAAATACTAATCTTTTTGTGGAAATAGGCCGGGAAATGCCTTTTCATTGTACTGCCAGTTCAAAAGTAATTTTAGCTAA
>NZ_PFKO01000122.1:12493-12876 GCF_002784285.1 Candidatus Infernicultor aquiphilus | reverse complement strand
ATTTAAAAACCAGATTAGTTCTTTGGTTGGTATTTTTAAATCTTCAGCTAGTTTATAAACTCTCATTTTCACACCTATCACCCCCGCTATGACTTATATCTATCTTTGATATATCCAAATACAATTATTATTTATAATGTATTTTAAGTATCAACTTCATCTTGTAATTTATAAATAACTATTAAAAAGATATTTCTTTATTTAAAATTATTAAATGTATTTTTTAAATAGTCTTCTCAATTCATCAAGTATTGGTAAGGGAATATCTTGTTTTAATGATTTATTTAATATTTTTTTTCTTATAGCTATATTTAAACATTCAACATTATAACAAAGATATGTTCCTCTGCCAGATTTTTTACCTGTTTCATCAACTTCAATGT
>NZ_PFKO01000122.1:0-12454 GCF_002784285.1 Candidatus Infernicultor aquiphilus | reverse complement strand
TTGGTTTTTTATTTTTACAACCAATACAAGTTCTTACCGGTATCTTTATATTATTTACCATCTATGAATACCTTTTTTAATAGTATATATTATTTTGCTAAATCCTTTTGTAAATTACAGTCAGAATTTGTGTTATTTTTTTTATATTCTGATTCGCTTTTTATATCAACTTTCCAACCGGTTAATTTTGCAGCCAGTCTAGCATTTTGTCCTTCTTTTCCAATTGCTAAAGAAAGTTGTTGGTCTGATACGATTACTATTGCAGTTTTTTCATTTTTAAAAAGATTTACCAGGATAACCTTGGCTGGACTTAATGAATTAGCAATGAATGTTTTTTCATCATCGCTCCATCTGATAATGTCAATTTTTTCATCTTTTAATTCCAGCATAATTGATTTTATTCTCGAACCTCTATCACCAATACATGCTCCAATAGGGTCAATCCTTTCATTTTTAGAATAAACTGCAACTTTTGACCTTTTGCCTGCTTCACGAGTGATATGTTTTATTTCAACTAACCCTTCATGAATCTCAGGAACTTCTAATTCAAATAAACGCTTTAATAGTTCAGGGTGAGTTCTAGAAGCAAATATTTTAGGACCTTTAGAGGTTTTTCTTACTTCAATTATATATATTTTTATTCTTTTTCCTTTATAATATTCTTCATTCTTTATTTGTTCGTTAGGCAGAAGCAAAGCTTCTGTTCTTCCTAAATCTATAATAACATTTCCATATTCTATTCTTTGTACCACTCCTGTAACAATATCTCTCTCTTTATCAATATATTTTTCATAAATTACATTTCTTTCAGCTTCTCTAATCTTTTGAAGTATTACTTGTTTTGCGGTCTGAGCAGCAATTCTTCCAAATTCTTTAGGTGTAGTTTCAATTAAGATGGTATCTCCAATTTTAAACTTATCTTTATCTGATGTTTGTAGCTCTTCTATTGAAATTTCACTTAGGGGTTTTAAAGCTTTTTTTACAATAGTTTTTCTAGTAAATGTTTTAATCTCTCCAGTATCTTTGCACATATTTATTTCCACATTATTTATATTGGTCTCATAATTTTTTTTATATGCTGAAGCTAAAGCAGATTCAATTGCTTCTATTAATATATCTTTGGATATTCCTTTTTCTTTTTCTATTTCATCTAATACTTTGATTATATTTTTGTTCATAAAATATATTTCACCCCCTCTTTCCAATTGAAAATGCCTTAAAGATGTAACGTTTATTATATAACAAAAGAGTGGCTTTGAATAACCACTCTTTTAAGAAGAACGTCTTTTACTTAACACCAATAATTATAACATAAAAATATTTTATTAGCAATATAAAATCAGTATCTAGTATCTAGTATCGAGTATATAGTAAAAACAAAGGATACTTTATATAAATTTGGATTATATTTTATTTTTTCAATAAGCTCTGTTAAACTGACGAAATGATATAATCAGAATAGATTTTATTTAATTGAACTTTAACTATTTCACCTCTTTTTCCGATTAAATCAGGAATTATCACTTTAATATAATTATCTGTAATACCACGAGAATATACTCTTCCTTCTTTATCTTTTATTTCATCCTCAACTAAAACATCAACATCCAAACCGAGATATTTATTACGAAAATTATAAAATAATTCGCTAGATAGATTTATTAATTTTTTGCTTCTTTCTTTTTTTATTTCATTATCAACTTCATTAGGCATTAAAATTGCCAAACATTTTTCACGATTAGAATATTTAAAAATATGTATTTTTGAAAAGCACATTTTTCTAATAAACTTATAGGTATTATTAAAACTTTCGTTGTCTTCACCAGGAAAACCTACCATAATATCACTAGTTATCGCAATATTGGGTATCTTCTTCTTTAATTGGAATATCTTCTTGCCAAAGATGGAAGTATTGTAAGGACGATTCATAAGTTTAAGAATTTTATCATCGCCACTTTGTAAGGGAATGTGTAAGTGATGACATAACTTGGAACATTTTCCAAAAGTATCTAATAATTCATTATTAATATTAACTAACTCAATCGAGCTTAAACGAATTCTTTTTATCCCTTTAAAATTATTAATTAGAGAAATTAATTTTGACAAATTTGCTTTGCCAGGAAGTAAATCTTCCCCATAGGTTCCTAAATTAATTCCTAAAAGAACTACTTCTTTAATTCCCGAATTTTCTAAATTAGAAACTTCTTGTAATATATCATCAATTAATCTACTACGAGCAGGACCTCTTACATAGGGAACTTTGCAGTAAGTACAGAAATTATTGCATCCATCTTGTATTTTAAGCCAGGCTCGAGCGCGTAAGATCGATTTATTTTTAATAACATTATCATATTTTTTCAAAAATTTTGCAGGTGTTACTTTAACCACCGTATTATGAAAATCTAATTCTTTAAATTGTTGTAAAATACTATTTTTATCACTATTTCCGGTTATTAAATTTATTCCTCTTATTTTCTCTAAATCTTGATAATTAGATTGAGCAAAACAACCGGTTACAATTATTTTCGATTTTTTATTCTGACCAATAGCTTTTCTGATCATCTGTTTAGATTTTCGGTCAGCTTCTTTCGTAACAGTACAAGTATTTATTATATACACATCAGCTTTTTGGTTAAAATTTACTATTTGAAAACCTTCATCTTGAAATAAATTAAGGATAATTTCTGTCTCATATTGGTTTACTTTACAACCAAGAGTTTTAAAAGCGACTTTTTTTATAAAGTGATCCTCCTTTTTATAAGATATCAAAAATATAAGTAATTAATGACAAAACAAATAGTGCTGCTGTTTCGCTTCTTAAATAGTGATTCCCTAAACTAACTGAGGTTAAGCCAGCTTCTTTAGCTATTCTTATCTCTTCTTCAGAAAACCCTCCTTCTGGACCAATTAAACCAAGAATGGTATCTGGTTTAGGCAAAGAAGTTAGGATATCTTTTAAATTAATAGACCTTTCATTTTCCCAAAATAGGAGAGGTAAATCAAAATTTGCAGATTTATTTAAAAGTTCATTAAAGGTAATAATTGAAGAAATTTCAGGAATAATACTTCTTTCAGATTGCTTACTGGCTTCATAAGCAATTTTTTGCCAACGCCTTTGTTTTTTTTCTAAATTGTTCCGATTAATTATGGGGATAGTTCTTGAAGATATAAAAGGAATAATAGCATTAATTCCTAATTCTGTGGATTTTTGAACTATAAAATCCATTTTGTTACTTTTTACTAATGCCTGTGCTAGAACTACTTTGGTGGGGTGCGTATTTAAAGGAGTAGAAATAGATTTAATAATTTTGCATTTTATGAGGTTACTTTCGATGCTTTCAATTATAGTAATATATTTATTTCCTTTGCCATTGGCAATTAATATTTCGTCATTTTTTTTATATCTTAAAGACTTAATTATATGTTTGGCATCTTTTCCATAAATTAAAATAACTTTTTCACTTTCACTAATATTTTCAGGTAGAGCAAAGAAAAGAGGCATAATTAAGAAATCCTTTCCAGATATCTTATTTAAGGTATAGGAATTTTAATAATTCCTATACCTTAAATAAGGAATATGATTTATTATTATGAAGAATATTAAAGACAAGATATTCAAGGGTGTAATAAATATTGAGGTAAGGTCGAATTAAGGGGTTTTCAAGGGGAAGAATTCCCCTTGAATATCTTGAAATATTATTTATTTTGACCAAAGGCATTTTTTATTTTATCAAAGATACCCTTTTCTCCTATAGTATTTATGTCTTCCCCGCTTAATTTAGCAAATTCTAATAGCAATTTTTTTTGCTCATCACTCATTCTTTGGGGAGTTTCTACTATAATTTTAACATATTCATCCCCTCTTTGTTTAGTACCAATTTTGTATATTCCTTGCCCTTTAAGTCTAAATATAGTATTTGATTGCGTGCTTGCCGGTATTTTTATTTTTGCTTTTTCTTCTAAAGTAGGCACAGTAACCTCTCCTCCCAATGCTGCTTTTACAAAGCTTATTGGATTATCACAGGAAATATTTATTCCTTCACGTTTAAATACTTTATGTGGTTTTACATCTAAAACAATATATAAATCACCAGAAGGACCTCCTCTTTCACCGGGTTCACCCATTCCAGTTATTCTTAATCTATGTCCTGTATCTACACCAGCAGGAATTTTTACATTTACTATTCTATCTATTTTTATTTTTCCTATACCTTTACAATTAGTACATATATTTTTTATTATTTTCCCTTCCCCTTTGCATCGAGGGCAAGTTTGTATATTTACAAATTGACCAAACATAGTACTTTGAGTATTTCTAATTTCTCCAGTGCCATGACAATCAGGACAAGTTTGTGGAGAAGTACCAGGTTCAGATTTGCTTCCATTACATCTAGGACAAGTTTCCCAATTAGGAACTTTAATTTTAATTTCTTTACCAAAGGCAGCATCTTCAAAACTAATTTTTAAATTATATCTTAGATTAGCTCCTTTTTGAGGGCGTATTCCTTCTTCTCGACTTCGAGTTCTACTTCCAAAGAAAGAATCAAAAATATCACCAAAATTACCAAAGTCCCCAAAATCAGAAAAACCTCTACCTTCAAATCCCTCTGCTGAACCAAATTGATCATACTTTGACCTCTTTTCCGGATCACTAAGAATTTGATAAGCTTCATTAATTTCTTTAAAATTTTTTTCAGCTTCCTTATTGGAAGAATTCCTATCTGGATGATATTTAAGAGCAAGTTTTCTATAAGCTTTTTTTATCTCCTCAGCGGTGGTATCTTTATTCAAACCTAAGATCTCATAGTAATCTCTTTTTGCCAACTGATGTTTTCCTCTCCTATTATCAATTTAAATTAGTCGATAGTGGATAGTCGTTAGTCGTTAGTTCAAAACTCAAAACTTTTTTCTTATGTAGGGGTCGGATTTATTCGACCCGACTAACGAATAACGACTAATTTGTCAATCTTCTTTATCTTGGTCTTTTTCTACTTCATAGTCAGCATCAACGACTTTTTCTTCGCCCTTCTTTTCTTCTGTTTTAGACTTTTCACTCTTTTCGCTATCTTTTTTTGCTTCTTGTTGTTGGGTTTGAGCTGAAGCCTTTTTATAAATTTCTTCCGCAAGCTTATGTGAGGAAGTAGTTAATTTTTCGATACTGGATTTCATATTATCTACATCATCTTCTTCTAAGGCTTTCTTGAGATCTTTAATGTTTTCAGTTATCTCATTTTTTTCGTCTTCGCTAACTTTATCTCCTGATTCTTTCAGGGTTTTTTCTACGCTATAAATTAAAGTATCGGCCTGGTTTCGAATTTCTATTTTTTCTTTTATTCTTTTATCTTCTTCGGCATACTGCTCTGCTTCTTTTACTTTTTTCTGAATTTCTTCTTTAGTTAATCCAGTAGTAGCAGTAATAGTTATCCTTTGTTCTTTATTAGTTCCTAAATCTTTGGCTTTAACATTAAGAATACCATTAGCGTTGATATCAAAACTTACTTCTATTTGAGGAATCCCTCTAGGTGCTGCTGGTATACCAATTAATTGAAATCTTCCTAAACTAGTATTATCTTTAGCCATAGGCCTTTCGCCTTGTAATACATTTATATCCACTGCAGTCTGATCATCAGCCGCTGTGGAAAATATCTGACTTTTGGAAGTGGGTATAGTAGTATTTCTTTCGATAAGTCTAGTTGCTACTCCACCTAAAGTTTCTATACCTAAAGATAAAGGTGTAACATCAAGTAGTAATATATCCTTTACTTCACCTTTTAATATACCAGCTTGTATTGCTGCCCCAACTGCCACTACTTCATCAGGATTAACCCCTTTATTTCCTTCTTTTCCAAAAATTTTCTTAGCGATTTCTTGCACCTTAGGCATCCTGGTTTGCCCGCCAACTAATATCACTTCATCAATATCTTCCGCTTTTAGTTTTGCATCTTCCAGTGCTTTATAACAGGGTCCAACAGTACTTTCAATAAGATCAGCAGTAAGTTGTTCTAATTTTGCCCTGCTTAGAGTGACATTTAAATGTTTTGGCCCACTGGCATCAGCAGTGATAAAAGGTAAATTAATCTCAGCCTCTAAAGTAGAAGATAATTCACATTTCGCTTTTTCAGCAGCTTCTTTTAATCTTTGCAAGGCCATTTGATCATTTTTTAAATCTATTCCATTATTTTTTTTAAAATCGTTTACTAACCAATCTATTATTCTTTGGTCAAAGTCATCCCCGCCCAAGAAAGTATTACCATTAGTAGATTTTACTTCATAAACTCCTTCTTCACCAATATCTAAAATAGATATATCAAAAGTCCCCCCACCAAGATCAAAAACTGCAATTTTCTCATCTTTTTTCTTATCCAATCCGTAAGCCAGGGCAGAAGCCGTAGGTTCATTAATGATTCTTAAGACATTTAAACCAGCAATTTTCCCGGCATTTTTGGTTGCTTCCCTTTGGTTAGCATTAAAGTATGCCGGTACGGTAATAACTGCATCGGTTATTTTTTCTCCAATATGATCTTCAGCAGATTTTTTTAGTTTTTGTAAGATCATAGCAGATATTTCTTGTGGACTATAAGCTTTACCTTTTGCTTCAATTTTAATATCGGTATGCTCCCCAGGAATTATTTTATAAGGTAAATACTTTTTTGCTTTTTTTACTTCTTCATCATTATATCTTCTACCAATAAGCCTCTTAACTGAGAATATGGTATTTTCTGGATTAGTAATTGCTTGTCTTTTTGCTAACAAACCTACCAATCTCTCATCCTTTTTTGTGAATGCAACAATAGAAGGTGTTGTTCTCCCTCCTTCTTCATTCTCAATAACTACTGGCTTCCCAGCTTCCATTACGGCTACAACAGAATTAGTTGTTCCTAAATCGATTCCAATTGTTTTCCCCATAATAAATTTCCTCCTTAAATAAATATCATTTAATTAAACTAATTTTCTTTCTCGTTATTCTTTTTTTCCTTAGTAAGAATGGCAACTTTTACCATTGCCGGTCTTAATACTTTTGATTTTATATAATATCCCTTGCGGAGCTCTTCTGTTACTGTATCTTCAGGGTATTTATCTGTTTCAAAACTCATTACAGCTTCATGTTTATAAGGATCAAACTTCTGATCCAAAGCTTTTATGGGATGAACCCCTTCCCTCATTAAAATATTATGAAAATCTTTTAAAATATTATTAATTCCTTGTTTGATAGTCTCTAGATTATTTTCATTTTTGATAGAATCTAAAGCCTTTTCTAAATTATCTACTACCGGTAATAAATTATTTAATAGTTTTTCATTTGCGAATTCTATAAATTCTTTTTTCTTTTTCTCTTGCTGTTTCTTATAATTTTCAAAATCAGCTTGCAACCTCTTTAAATATTCCAAATATTCTTTAGATAAATTATCTTTTTCTTGAGCTAATTTCTTCATTTCTTGTAATTCATTTTCTAATTTTTTAGTTAATTCTTTTTTTTCATTTAATTTTTGAAGTAATATTTTTTTAATTTTAAATTTATACTTTTTAATTTTCAATGATTTTACATTTTCTGGTGATTCATTTTTATTTTCTTTATCCACCATTAGCCATCCTCCGAATAAATTTTTTAATTAATTTTTAAAATTCCGATAATATATCGCTTAATTTATCCGAAACATATTCTACAATAGATATCATTCGGGAGTAATCCATTCTAGTTGGGCCTAAAACCCCTATTGCGCCAGCTGGTTTACCTTTAATATTGTATTTACTGGTTACTAAACTACAGCTTTGTATCTCTTTTAGTTTACTTTCCTTACCAATAATTACCTTAATCTTTCTAAAACCTAAGCATTTTCTTATGGTATTTGCCAATATGTTTTCTTCTTCAATGATTGATAAGATATAATTTAATTTAATAGTCTCATTAAATTCAGGTTGTCTCATTATATTAGTTCTACCGTCTAAATAAACTTTATTTTTTAAAGATTTAAAATTAAGACAATCTTCTAAAAAATCATAGATATAATTAAATCTTTCTTGAAAAGAAAGAATTTTATCCAGCTCATCCTTTAAGATCTTTTTTAAATTTATTATATTAATATCTTTTTCGGTTAATTTATTATTTATAAGATTAGATAAATAGCTTAACCTATCTTTAGTAATTTCTCCAGATACATTAATTAATTTCTGGCAAACTAATCCGGTGTCTGTAACTATAATAGTTAAAACACGGTTATTCCCTACCGGTATAAATTGAATATTTCTTACTAAGTCATCATAAATAATAGGTGCCAAGACGACTCCTAAGTTATGAGTTAATTTAGATAATAATTGCGAAGTTATCTTCATTGTTTCTTCAAGTTCTTTATTTTTTTTATAGATCTGAATAATTTCCCTCTTCTCGTTTTCTTTTAAATATCTTTTTATCATTAAATTATCTACATAAAATCTATATCCTTTATCAGTGGGGATTCTCCCTGCTGAGGTGTGCGGCTGCCATAAATAATCATATTTCTCTAACCAATACATCTCATGTCTTATGGTAGCGGTGCTTAAATCTAAATTATATTCTTTAGCAATTATGCTTGAACTAACTGGTTCAGCAGTAGTAATATATCTATGCACTACAGCTGCTAATATAGTTTTCATCCTTTTATTTAATTCCATTTCTATACCTCATTTAGCACTCTCACCTCGAGAGTGCTAAATTCTCTAAATAAAATATCACCATGTAATAAATTTGTCAAGATGTTACCAAATGTTTTTTATGATTATTTTATATTATGGTTGTAACCCAAAAACGGGTCGGATAAATCCGACCCCTACATTACCATTCCCCGATCAGGTCGAGGACAGGTTTGTTTACTTTTTGGGGACAATCATATTATATTTTATAATAAGATAAATCAATCCACAAATTCTCTAAAAACATTATTGGCCAGAAACAAGCCCTTCTTAGTTAGTTGAATCTTATAATTATCTTTTCTTAATAATCCTAAGTTGATTAATTTGTAAATCTGTTGATTAAATAATTTCTCGATATTTACTTTAAATCTAACTTTAAATTTTCGATAATTTATCCCATCTTTGGTCCTTAAACCTAAAATTATGGTTTCTGACATTCTTTTTCGTAAAGATAATTTTTCTCCACTATCTAGAGGTAATTTGCCATTATTTATCTCTTTAATATATCTAACTGGGTCTTTATAATTCATATAACGATATCCTTTTATAAAAGAATAAGCACCTGCTCCTATTCCTAAATATGGCTGGTTATACCAATAAATTTGATTATGGATAGATCGTTTAAAGGGGCGAGCAAAATTTGAAATCTCATAATGTTCAAAATTGTTTTCTGCTAAAAATTTTATAGCCCAGCTATACATATCATATTCTTCATCTTCGGTAGGAAGGTTTAATTTACCTTCTTTATAACTCTCCAAAAATTTTGTTCCTTCTTCTATAGTTAAATTATACAAAGATAAGTGATCCGGTTTTAAGGAAACCGCCTTTTTCATAGTATTTTTAAAATCAATAAAGGTTTGATCCGGTAATGCAAACATAATGTCCATATTGATATTGTTAAATCCTGCTTCTCGGGCTTTAGAATAAGAGTCAATGATATCTTGGGCAGTATGTATTCTACCCAATTTTTTTAACAGAGAATCATTAAAACTCTGGGCTCCCAAACTTATTCTATTTATCTTTGCTTTATTTAATCTCTCTAATTTCTTTTTATCTAATGTTCCTGGATTTGCTTCTATGGTTATCTCAGCATTATCATCTATTTTGAAATTATCCTTACAAAAATTTAAAATATTATAAATTAAATCTCCTGATAGCATAGTGGGGGTACCACCACCTAAGTATATTGTCTTTATGGTACTATGGTTTAATTTTTGAGCATACATGGCAATTTCTTTATACAAAGCTGAAATATAAGACAAAACCTGATCATCATTTTTTAAAGGATAAGAATTAAAATCACAATAATGACATTTTGATTTGCAAAAAGGAAAATGCAAATATAAACCTAAATTCATTCAGAATCACCTAATCTATTTTTAATATTCCTAGAAATGCTTCTTGAGGAATTTCTACTCTTCCTATCTTTTTCATTCTTTTTTTCCCAGCTTTTTGTTTTTCTAATAACTTTCTCTTACGAGTAATATCTCCTCCATAACATTTAGCTAATACATCTTTTTTTAATGCTTTTATAGTTTCTCGAGCAATAACCTTTTGTTCAATGGAGGCTTGTATCGGTACTTCATATAATTGACGAGGAATAATCTCTTTCAATTTTTCTACTATTTTTCTTGCCTGTTGATAGGCTTTAACTTTATGGACAATAAAGGATAAAGCATCTACGAATTCATGATTAACTAATATATCAACCTTAACCAATTCAGCTACTTGGTATCCTTTAAGTTCATAATCTAATGAAGCATACCCACTACTTCTTGATTTTAATTTATCAAAAAAATCTAAAATAATTTCATTTAAAGGAAGATCATAATCTAACTTTGCTATCTTTTCGTCAATATATTCCATGTTTTTAAAAAATCCCCTTTTTTCTTGAACTAAATCCATAATTACACCTATATATTGGCTGGGAGTAATAATACTTGCTTTAACATATGGTTCTTCAATTTTCTCAATTTCCATTTTTGAAGGAAAAGCAGTAGGATTACTTATTTCAATTATTCCGCCATTTTTTTTAGTGATTTTATACATTACACTAGGAGCAGTGGCAATTAAATTAATATTATATTCTCTTTCTAATCTTTCTTGAACAATCTCCATATGCAATAATCCTAAAAATCCACACCTAAAACCAAAACCTAAAGCTTGTGAAGTTTCTGGCTCACTAAAGATAGAGGAATCGTTTAATTTTAGCTTTTCCAAGGCAATTTTCAGATTTTCATATTCCTTATTATCAATGGGATAAATACTGCAAAAAACTAAAGGAGTAACCTTTTTATATCCAGAGAGAATCTTTTGAGCCGGGTTAACAGTATCAGTAATAGTATCACCTACCCTAATATCTTTAATATTTTTAAATCCTGCTATTAGGTAACCCACTTCACCAGCAGTAAGTGTTTTTATAGGTTGCATTTTAGGACGAAAAATCCCTATTTCCGTAACTTCATAATTTTTTTTAGTAGACATAGTTTGAATAACCATTCCTGGTTTTATAATTCCATCTACCATTTTAATATAGACAATGGTTCCTTTGTATGAATTATAAACTGAATCAAAAATAAGTGCTCTTAAAGGTAAATTAGGTTTTCCAGATGGTGGTGGAATTCTATTTACTATTGCCTCGAAAATATCAGAAGTGCCAATTCCTTCTTTAGCGCTGGCCAAAATTACCTTTTCTTCCTTTAGTTCGGGAATATTTTTTAATTCCTGTATAACTTTTTCAGGATTAGCATTAGCAAGATCTATTTTGTTAATTATAGGAATTATTTTTAAATTATTTTTTACAGCTAAATGAATATTGGATAAAGTTTGTGCTTGCACGCCTTGAGATGCATCAATAATTAACAAAGCTCCTTCACAGGCTGCCAGACTACGAGATACTTCATAATAAAAATCTACATGTCCAGGAGTATCAATTAAATTTAAAATATATTCCTTTCCATCTTTAGAGTGATAATATAATCTTACCGCTTTTGATTTAATAGTAATGCCCCTTTCTCTTTCTAAATCCATGTCATCTAATATTTGCTCTTTTTTTTCTCTTTCTGGGATGGTTCCAGTATATTCTAATAATCTATCCGCTATAGTTGATTTCCCGTGATCGATATGGGCAATTATAGAAAAATTTCTAATATGGTTAATATTACAATGATAATCTTTTAACATTATTTAGCTTTTACCCTTCAGGATTATTTTTATATTTTGTTTTAAACTCCTAATTTCTGGAATACCAAAAATATAACTACTAATATAATATATCATACTACCAGTTAAAATAGAGGCGGTGATTTGAATAATTTGATTAAATTTATGATTTAAATTCAATACACTACCTAAATAATTATTCACTAAGAAACAACCTATTCCTAAAAATATGGATGATAAAATAATTTTTATTAGAAATGATGCTTGAGATCTCAATTCAATATTTCCAATTTTCTTTTGTAAGGCTTTTAATAGAATAATCATATTTATTATAGCTACCAAAGAAGTAGCTAACGCTAAGCCAGAATGAGCCAAATATCTAACTAAAATTAAATCCAAAACAATATTCATAAACACAATATATACTCCAATTTTTACTGGAGTTTTAGTATCTTTTAAAGCATAAAAAGCCACAGTTATTAAATGAATACAAGCATAGGCAACCAGTCCTATAGAATAATATAATAGAGCATTGGCAGTCATTGTAGTAGCCACTTTACTAAATATACCATGCTCATAGATTAAACGAGTTAAAGAATCTTTTAATACTATTAATCCTACCGTG
>NZ_PFKO01000133.1:0-2879 GCF_002784285.1 Candidatus Infernicultor aquiphilus | reverse complement strand
ATATACCCCAATTTATACATAGATGTAAATTCATAAGCATCAACCTTGATTGGTTTATTTTTATCATTCTCACATGCTTTTTTAAAATCCGCATACCTATAATACAACATTTTTACCTCAATTTCAAGTATTTTATACTTAAAGTAACAAAAATACCTAAATATTGATACTTTATATGTATTTTTTATAGACTAACGATACGGCTAAGCAGTTAACAAAGAAGAAGGCAGCAGATTTACCAGTTCGACTTCAGCCACTTGTTAGCCAAAAATATTTACATAAAAAAATAACTTCTTTTTGTCAAAAATAAAAACACAAAATTTCAATTCATAAATAGGAACAACCCTGTTCCTACGGAAAGGAAAGCTGACTGTTTTTCAGAGAACAACTCCAAATGTCTTATATATTATTCTACTTAGTGTAATTTTATGTCAAATGTGAAAACTACATTATTCCTGACTCAACAGTTTGAGTGGATGTATCTCTTTATATTTTTCTGTGTTTTTTTCAATAAAATCCCAAATATCATCTGGGGTTGCCATGCCTACCTCAACACCAAAATCCTTACCAACCTTCGCAAAAGCATCAGCCACAACCCATGAGCATATCGGGTATTTATTACCAGGAATCAATCGTCTAAAGAGATATATTCCAAAAATAGCCAGTCTTTTAAATGAGCGACAATCATACAATAGCCATATTTCTTGCCAACTTGTTTTTCGGCTTCATCAACAATATCTTTGACTTGTTCTGCTGTAAGATTGGTAGCGCGATAGACGGCTACAAAATCTTTCTTGGGTGAGCCATATTGAGACCAAAGTTTATGGTGCATTACCTTATATAGCGCCTCTACTACTATGGCAGTTTTCATATCACCTCTTTGAACAACTAAACCAACATGATTGACCTTGGTTCGTTTTTCGCCTATAGACCTGGTGAAAAAGCGAATTGCTTTACTTATTAAACCATAACCTCGTGTAAGGAAGATATCTCCCGGTTCAAGTAAAATACCCATAGAATCACCTCAATTTCTGTTGATATTCAGCAATACTTTTATTTAAGGAGTCATTTTGTTAGATTTCACAAATTTGCATTTCTGCGTTTTAGATTTTGTGAAGTTGTGAAGTTTGATTCCACATCCATTGACGTGTACAAATTTATTCTTTTAATATTCTATTGTCAGAGGAACCTTACCTATAACATTTTCACCTGTCATGAGAGTTTCATCATCTCATTAAAAATATTTAGGAGCTCCAATCTTTTATTTTCTTTTTCGGAATTTTCCTTATATTTAAGCTCTTGTAGCGATTTAATATATTTCTCTAAATTTTCTTTTGAAAAATTTTCTTTAAATAATAAGTAAGCTAATTCAAAAGTGTTTTTCTTCTCCGCTTCCTCTGCTAATTGCATTGCTTCATCCATTTTTCTTCTAGATTCTTCTTTGCTAGCTTCAATATCTCCAGAATATGTTCTAAATCTCCCCATAGAACCAAAAGTCCACGATCGTTCTAAAACAAATTTCATTCTATTGTCACCATGCGGTGAGAAAATAAAAATTAAAATCCTGCTCCATAAAATAGGTTCTACGTCTGGAAAAAGATTTCTTGATACTTCATCTAAATCCCTATCGAAGTTTTCTTCCAATTTCCACATTCTCATTTGAGTCCAATGTAAAAATTCATTTAATGATATTTTTGATATAATATTTTCCTTGTTCTCTAGATTATTCTTAGTGATCTTCCATTCTTTTGGAAAACAATTCTCCCAAATAGAATCGCTTTCCGAAGATTTTGCTATATTTTTAAAAAACACTCGGTAAAAAATGTTAAATAAAGAACTAATATAATAATGTTTCTTATCACTCTCAATAAATTCTTTCTTATAATTTTCTACATGCCTTCTAAAATGATTAAAAAAAGAAAAAGCTTCTATTCCTTTTAAAGAACGTTCTTCTATGTTGGTTAAAATAAAATCTAATATTCTTGAGATTTGACTAAAACTACCCAACTCTTTTACTTTGTCTTTTTTGATAAAATATGTATATTTTTTTTGCCACATCTTAAAATGCCATTCTAAAATTTTGGGCAAAGTGATTTCTAGTTCTGCTAATAATGTAATTGAGCGTCCATTTATAAAATTATAAAAATCATTCAGAAGCTGAGAAGTGATTTTAAAACTATTTTTTGGTGACTCTATCAACTGATCAATTTTTGAAAAAAATAAATTACAAAATTTTTGTTCGTTGTGAATATTTATATTTTTAACTTGCCATATAGAGCTCCATACAATTTCAAGATCATTATATCTATTTAACTTTCGCAAATAAGAGAATCTAAATTCAAATATATTTCCCTTAACCCAATGAGAAACTTTGAATATGATATTTACAAGTAATATTATACCAATAAAAATAAAAGGGACAGCAATCAATTTATATAGACCTGTTAGAATTTCCCAAAAAAACATTGGAAGAAATATTAAAAAAACGGATAAAATAAGTAATTTAATATTAAAAACATTATCTAAAATAACATGGAGATCTAGATATACAAATTCCTTTTCCTTATCCTTTCTCTTTTGATATATATCCGCTAAAACTGCTATAGCTAAAGGAATTAGAATGGTTAATAGGGCTAATCCTATCCCTTGAATTATATTTGGAAAATTATTTAATTTAGCAAGAGGTTCAATAAAATGAAGTATTAAAAAATCATATATCTTACCTATTATCATGCTTTCCTCTCTTCGCTAAATTCTTATTCTTTTTTTAATGTGATAAAACAACTTCCTGTTACATCAAATGTAAAAATTTGAAGTAAATTTTCTTTTAAGTTATTCATTTTTTTTAAAATCTTTATATGTCTTTAAAAATATTTCTA
>NZ_PFKO01000170.1:1776-2915 GCF_002784285.1 Candidatus Infernicultor aquiphilus | reverse complement strand
ATCCTGGGAAGCGAAGAGATATTAAGAAGATTAAGGCAAAGAAGGAAAGTGGTACTGGCCTAAGTATTACTTTTACCTTTAAGCCTATTTTATTATACAAGAAGTCTCATTTTTTCGGTAAATATGCCCAGCGATAGGGGTGTACTTTAATAAAGGTTAGGTAGTTTGAGTTTTTTGAAAAATATTATCATTAATTTTCACACGCTCTGCCGTCCCCTGTCACAAAAAATAAATATTAAGTGAGGAGTTGATTTCATGGATAAAGTAAATTTACAAAAATTAGAAGCCTTGCGCAATCAGTATGTAGTAAATGTAGTTAATGAGGCTATAAGACTTTGTAAGCCTGCCAAAGTAATAGTGGTAACTGATTTAAAAAAAGACGTTGACTATATCCGAAATTTGGCAATTTTAAACGGTGAAGAAAAGAAATTAAAGATGGAGGGCCACACTATTCACTTTGATGGTTATTATGATCAGGGTAGGGATAAAGCCCATACTAGGTATCTTGTATCTAAGGATATTGACTGGGGGATAGAAGTAGAATATACCGAAAAAGAAAAAGGACTTAAAGAAATATATTCTTTCTTTGATGGAAGTATGAAAGGGAAGGAGATGTTAGTAAGGTTCTTTTCATTAGGGCCTGCTAATTCCATTTTTTCCCTTAAAGCACTACAAATTACTGATTCGGCCTATGTCGCTCACAGTGAAGATCTGCTCTACCGACCAGGATATGAAGAGTTTAAAAGACTTAATGGTTCTAATGAATTTTTCTATTTCCTTCATTCCGCCGGGAGATTAGAAAATGGGGTTTGTGTAGATGTGGAGAAGAGAAGAATGTATATTGACCTTGAAGAAAATAGGGTGTATTCGATAAATAATCAGTATGCCGGTAATTCTTTAGGATTAAAGAAGTTAGCTTTTAGATTGGCCATTAATAAAGCTCAAAACGAAGGATGGTTAGCTGAGCATATGTTTATTATGGGAGTTCATGGACCACAAGATCGGGTTACTTATTTTACTGGTGCCTTTCCCAGTGCTTGCGGAAAAACCAGCACTGCAATGATTCCTGGTCAGACCATAATCGGAGATGATATAGCTTACCTTAAAAAAATTAATGGTAAGGTAAGGGCGGCAAATGT
>NZ_PFKO01000170.1:0-1746 GCF_002784285.1 Candidatus Infernicultor aquiphilus | reverse complement strand
TGTAAATGCAGTGGATGACCCACTAATTTATCAGGCTTTAAATACTCCCAGAGAACTTATTTTTTCTAATGTATTAATTAATGATGGTGTCCCTTATTGGCTGGGTATGGGAAAAGATATACCAGATAAGGGCACTAATCATTCAGGAGAATGGTTCAAAGGCAAAAAGGATAAAGCCGGAAAAGAAATCGACTGTGCCCATAAAAATGCAAGATTTACCATAAGATTAAAGGCCTTAAATAATCTTGATCCTAAAGCCGATGACCCGGCTGGTGTTCCAATAAGAGCTATTATTTATGGAGGAAGAGATTCTGATACCACGGTTCCCATAGCAGAAGCACTTACCTGGGGACACGGTGTATTTTTGGGAGCCATTGTAGAATCCGAAACCACTTCTGCAATTATAGGAGCGCAAGGGGTAAGGGAACATAATCCTATGGCTAATCTTGATTTTATTTCGGTGCCTTTTAAAACTTATATTAAAAATCATTTGAAATTTATTGATGGCCTTAAAGAGATTCCCAAGATTTATGCCACTAATTATTTTTTGAAAGGTGAAAATGATAAATATTTAAACAGCAAATTAGATAAAAAAGTGTGGATTCTCTGGGCTGAGGGGAGAGTCAATAATGAATATGAAGCCATTGAAACTCCTATTGGAAAAATACCAAAATATGAAGATTTAAAAGCGTTATTTAAAGGTGAGTTTGAAAAAGATTATAGTAAGGAAGAATATGAACAACAATTTTCTTTAAGAGTTAAAAAGTATTTAGAAAAGATGGAGAGGATGAGCAGAATCTTTGAAAATATTAATATGCCGGTCACCTTTACCCAAGAGCTAAAAGCACAAATCGAAAGATTAAAAGAAGCCAGGGCAAAATTCGGAGAGGACATAATTTCTCCTTTTGAGTTTTTAGATAAATAAAATTAATTAATCATAGACTTAGATATTTAAAAACAACCACAGAAAAACAAATCTAATAAAATGGGGTCGGAGGAATCCGACCCTCCTGCAAGAACAAACTACTCATATTCACTTTTATCTTCATATCACATTACTTCTAATCATTTCGAAAAATATTCAAAAGAATTTTAAAATATTTTTTAAAAAAGATGGATTTTTTAAATTTATGTGGTATATTAAAAGTAGTTAATTGGGTCACCCAGTAACCCAATAGTTTAAAAAAGAGGTAAATATGGAATTTAAAGAAATTGCTCCGGTCCGTTTATACGAAAGTGTAATAGAACAAATTATGGATTTAATTAAAAATAACGAATTAAAACCAGGAGACAAACTTCCTCCTGAGAGAGAACTGGCTGAAAAGTTATCTATAAGCAGAAATTCTTTACGGGAAGCCTTTCGAGTTTTAGAATCAAGAGGCTTAATTAAGAGTAAGCCGGGGGGAGGAAGGTTTATTCGAGAGATAAGGGAAAACGATCATAATAATACAGAAAATATTATCTTAAGTTTGGAAAAATCTTCTATCTTAGAACTTTTAGAAGCAAGAGAGATATTTGAGGTAAAAATTGCTGAAATTGCTGCCCAAAGAGCCACTCCCGAAGATATAGAAATAATTGAAGAAGCTCTAAATAAAATGAACCAGAAAGAAGAACTAAAAGAGGATAAAAAAACGGAATCAGATACTGAATTTCATTTGGCAATTTCCGGGGCATCTCATAATTTTGTCTTTGTTAATATAATGAAATTACACCTGGATCTATTAAAAGAGACTCGAGAAAAGACCT
>NZ_PFKO01000229.1:0-12771 GCF_002784285.1 Candidatus Infernicultor aquiphilus | reverse complement strand
TGCGTGATTTCAATGAAAGAAATAAGTTTCTTAATGTCAATTGCGTAGTCGCGGTCATAGTCAGCAGTGTCGCCACTGATGTATCCCTCACCCCCGTATGGCGCGGTAGGTTCAGCCACAACACCGCCTGCAAGATTCAGGTCGTAGGGGTGCCCGGTAAGTGAAGCGCAGATCAATCCTTCAAGTCTCTTTTCGCTTGTATCACTCGTCGGCATTCATTACCTCCTCACTATCTTCAACCTCACCTAAGATTTCTTGTTCGTCTTGGGATTCTGGTTCACCAATATCTTCAACTTCTGGTAATTGAATACCCCGAACATCTACTTTGCCGGTTACAACATCTGATATTATGCGAGTTCGATATTCAATAAAAAGGTTGATTTCTTCTTGAATTTGTTCGATCGCCAAACTAAGTCTTTGCGTGTTCTTATCAATAAAATCTAATATAGTTTTTTGCTCCTGAGTCGAATCAGGATACGCAATTAAAAGATTCCCAATAAACGACCAATCCGCTCTTGGCATCTTAGCCCCAAATGTCGAGCTATTAACAATATTGATTATCTGGACAGAACGCAACTTTTGTTCAATAAACTCAGGAAGTAAATCCGCTCTTTGTGATCTCAAAACTAAGAGTTCCCCCACACATACACCATTTTGTTTGGAACGAGTAACTTTTGCCAAATAAGGTATTAGCTTGCAAAATAATATATCTCCGGCGCGAAAACGTTTAACTTGGCTTTCAAATATTACTTCTGCTTCTGGAAGATATCTTTTAATTTCTTCTCTTTCATCTGCTTTAGGAATAATGAACTCCAGATCAAATTTGGCTTTCTTATTTAATTTATTAAAATTCTCTTTCCATATTTGGGGTTTTACCATCTTACTCAATACCAAAACCTTCATTTTCGCTCTTTTCTTCAAACAACTTCTTTCTTTCTCTTCTTGTAAAAAATTACGGACTGCCATGATATGCTTACACTCAAGTTTTATTTTTCGAGATCTTTTTATAAAATCTGAACACTCACACTGGGGGATATTTACATCCACTCTATAAGATTTTTTTGATTTCGAACCACTTACTACAAAATAATCAACTTTTCTTTCTACTTTTAAATCTTTGGCCGCTTTTTCTCTTTTTATTGCTTCCTCTTCTAATAACGCTCTTTTAGCTAAATCATCAGCTATAGAATTATGGTTTCTTCTTTCCCAAATAAAATTTAGCTTAGAAGGAATAGTCTGTCTAATTTCTTCAACTCGATTAAATAAAAGAATTATGCCTTTATCCCTAACTTTAAATTTTTTATTTAATTGATTGACTACTAATTGACTATCACAATAGATATCTGCTCTCTCTGGATTTATTTTTTTAATTTCTTCTAATCCTCTAATCAAAGCTTTATATTCGGCAATATTATTAGTACCGTAACCGATCGCTTCGCTTATCTTCTTTACCAACTCTCCATCCTGGTATATGACTATTCCTATAGCCATATTCCCCGGATTAGGATAACAGGAACCGTCTACTCTCATTAATACTTTGGACATAATTAGCCCCTTCCTATGGTAAAATTATATTTTTTGTAGTAAAATAATAAATAATATCGGTAATATTATATATGATTGTAACCCAAAAAGTAAACAAACCTGTCCTCGACCTGATCGGGGAATGGTAAGGTAGGGGTCGGATTTATCCGACCCGGTATGCGGGCTCGATGCATCGAGCCCCTACAAAATAATTATAACCAATTTTATTTCTAATGCGATACGCAATACGAGACAAAATAAAAAGGAGCCAAAAAGATTATTTAAGATGGATGAAAGAATACAGTATGCCTTTGAACACACCGAAATTTTAAGAAGGCCTGAACAACTAATTTCAACTTTTGGTTCTTCAGTAATCCACTATTATGTTTTAACTGAACCAGTATATTCTGAATTTACCAAGAATGATTTAGAGACTGTGGTTAGGGAAGGAAAAGTTAGTTGGTTCCAGCCAAAATTGCTTACTCCTAATTACATGTTTAGAATAGAAGGATTTAGCCGTGAAGCTAAAAACGCCTTTGAAGACTTAGCCAGTCAATATCCAGACTTAGCCGGAATTCTTTACAAATTTAAGGTTAATAAAGAGCTTGATGAAATGAATTTTGTTTCTAGCCCTTGGTTAACTGTAGCAGAAAATATTAATAAAGAGATAGATAAAAAAAGAGATTCTCTTTGTGCTATTATTAAAGGTGTAGCTGGCCTATGGGATGTATCGCTATCCAAATTTATTTTAGATATGATGGTTAGAAGTGTTTATTTGGCTCAGATACCTGATTTTAAAAAAAAGGGATTTGTAGGCATAAACCAAATAGGTCAAGCTATTATTGCTAAAGATAGATATGGCATTCCATTAACTGCTCGAGAAGAAATAGAGAAATTATTTAAATTAGTAGAAAAAGGTGAATCAAAGCCTATTAAATTAAAAGAAGAATTGGATAACTGGGGAGTATTTGAACAATATCAAGATAGGTTCTTCGGTCTCTTTAGGAGAAGGTAATAAAATGACAAGAATAAAAACTGCTTTAGAAATTGCTCTTGAAAAAGCTAATGAAATTAATATATTAAATCCAGAAGAAAAAGAAAAAATAAAAGCTGAGGGAAAGATTAAATCTTTGCTTGCTAAATATTATAAAGGAAGTCTTAGTTCTATTGATTTATGGCAAAAGTTAAAAGGAAATAAACCTTTTATATTAAGAGAAGCTCAATTAATTTTAATAAATTCTTTAAATTTTAATAACACTCAATATGAATATCAAATGAGAAAAGATGCTATTTTAGCTATCGAGACATTAAAAGAGGGCCAAAATACCTCAACCATCGAATCGACTTTAAATGAAATTAACCTCTTAAAAAAAGAGTATCGGAAGAAAAAAGAAGAGACTGAAAATATTTTAAAGAAAGAAATTAAAAAAAATCCTCAAGCAAGATTAAAAACAGCAAAACAAGGCAATAAATTAATTATTACGCAATTAAGTGTTGAAGAAGCTTTACAGGAAAATGTTCAATGGAAGAATTTTATTGCTAAACATGAAGAAAAATATGTTAAAGAGTTTAGAGAAGTAATTGAAAGATTAAAAAAAGAAATATAATAAAAATATTTATTAAACAAAATAGGGGTTAGGCCTACACTTGACAAAATATAAATAGATTATGGGGTAACCTCGGGCGGTGAAATTAGGTATAATACCTAAGCCCACCAGCGTCGGACGACTTTTATTTGGTTTAAGATATACTTTTCTAAAAACCATCTTAAATTTTTTTTGTTATCTCTTTTACTCTAATTTTTAATTCTTTAAGATTTACTACCTTGGAAATTCGGGTAATAGCTTGATAATCTTCTGGAAGTAAACCTTCCCTTCTTCCAATTTCCTGGGCGATTTCTACCGCTTCGTTGAGATATTCCCTGAAGGCATTTACTGAATTGCGCTTCTCGTGTTTATAAAGACCTTTTAATTGTTTCAGAGGAACTTTTTTTGTCTCATCTTTTTCAAAAAGACCGTTTAAAAAAATCTCCACTCCAAATCGAGTTTTGGCCATTTTTGCAAGATGAGGGGCTAAGTCTTTTTTGTAATACGCCCTTTCACCTGTTAAGTTTGAAAAAACGTTAGGCATATACCGCCTATTTGATGGATATCCTAAAACAGCCCTCACTTTACCGTCTAAAATAGGCTCGAGAAGAGTTTTTATATGATTATCTGAAAGAGTGGTTAAATCAGCGTCTATAAAAGCAATTATTTCACTTTTGGCCTTTTTTATTCCCTCAGCTAAAGCGGAACCTTTCCCCTGATTTTTCTTTAAATCAATAAGTGTAATTTTATCCCCAAACTTTTTTAAAATAGCTGGACTTTTATCTTTTGAGCCATCGTTAATACAAATAACCTCGTTTACCAGACTGCTTTTTACTAAAGTTTTGACAACTTTAGCAACGGTTTTTTCTTCATTAAAAACTGGAACTATGGCAGAAACAAATTTTTGCTTCTTTAATCTTTGGTGAGAATTTTTATCTTTGAAAAATACGGCTATAATATCTTCGCCAAAGTCTCTTGTTTCTCTTTCAACCGATGAAGAGATGATGTCAAAGCCATACTCAATTTGATTAAGGAGTTGACCACGAGTTAAAAAATATTCAACCTTAAAATCATTAGTGCCATCTTTTTCACTCCATTCTGCCAGCCGTTTTCTTAAAGAGTAAAAAATGCCGTCAACTGCCTTTCTTGTCTTTCCTGGTTCGCAGATAATAAACAATTTTTTAGCTGAGGAAAAACAGTTTTTAATAAATCTTTTTCTGTCGGTTGGCTTTAAATGGTGAAGAATATCACAAGCAATTACTACATCTGCCTGACAATAATTTTTTACGTCAAGGACATTGCCTAAATAAACACCCGAATGTTTTTTGAGGGCATAATCAATAAAATCTTTATTGGTATCAAACCCTCGGTAAACGCAGTTGTTGAGTAAAAAATCGGCTAAAGTTGCGGGACCGCAACCTGGCTCAAGAACCAAATCGTTTTTTCTAACAAAGCTTGCCATGTAGCAATATCGCTTGGCAAAGTTGTTTTTGTGTATCCATTTAAGACCCCAGACATAAAGAAGGGGATATCTATAAAAAATGTTCTTTTTGTACATATCTATTGGTCTAATTTCCTCTGACACATAAAATTCTCTTGTATTTAGAAGGGTCCAAGTATCTTCTGAATAGTCGCAACCTGTAGCTAGAGCAAATTCTCTACATACTTTAGCAATTCGGGGCCAAAATTGCTTTGATATATTTTTATATTCCTTCTCGGTTAGCAAACGGACTTGTCTTTCTTTTTCCACTCTATCTAATCTGTTCTTTTGTATTTCCTGAAGTTGATTTTTCCATTTTTGTTCCAAAGGATCTTCTCCCCCTACATCTGGTGGTTTTTGATGTTAAGACTCGACCCCATTTACTTTTCTAACGACTAATTTATCTTCTTTTGCCTTTTTTATATTTTTTGGTTTTTATCTTGCCTCCGGAGGGGTTTCCTCCGTCTGCTCCTTCATATCCCGGGATCCAGGGTTCTTCTTTAAGAGCCACCATCTTTTCCGGTTTCTTATTGGCTAGTTTCTTTTTTTTACCTGGAACAACTTCTTTTGGCATTTCGTCTATTGTAGGCATTTTCTTGTTAGTTAGATACTGCTGACCTACCCCTAAAAGGGTAGAAGTAAACCAGTACAGGGACAAACCAGAAGGCAGGCTGAAACTCATAAAGCCAATCATTAGGGGCATCATGATGGTCATCATCTTCTGGGTCTGTTGAGCAGAAACTCCGTCTTTACCTGTGCTACTGTCAGTGGAGGTCATCTTTTGTTGAATATACATTGAACCGGCTACTAGAAAGGGCAATATGCCAAGGTATTGTATTCCAAAAATTCCACTGCCTGGCAATTGAATTAATTGGTCGGGTGCAGCTAAGCCTGCAACGATTTTGGGTACTCCCTCAACTATAATTTGAACTTGCCTGGGTATCCATAAAAACCCCCCGGCTATTTTACCAGCACTATCTAAATATTCAAATTTCCTTAAAACCTGAAAGAGTAAAATTAATATGGGCATTTGAATTATCAAGGGCAAACAACCGCTCATGGGATTAACCTTATGTTCCTTGTATAAAGCCATTAATTCTTTATTTAATCTTTCCTTATCGTTCTTATATTTCTCTTGAACCGTCTTCATTAAGGGCTGGATCTTCTGCATCTCCCTCATAGAAACCATCTGTTTTTGCATTAAGGGATATAGGATTATCCTGATAAGGACGGTCATCAAAATGATAGCAATACCATAATTCTGGGTAAAGCTATATAAAAATACTATTATGTTGGCGAAAATATCGCCTAAAGAGTCCCATAAACTTGTCAAAATAATTTTGCTCCTTTACTGCCTTACTATTTTCTTTTATTTTCACTAAAAGATTCTATCTTTCTATTCTTGCTAAATTTTTAATTATAATACCTGAGTTATATTTACCGAATCCTACTATAGAATTTAATTGAAAGTATGTATTCAAGAATTAAATGTAAAACATTTTCTAATTTATTTAATTGCTTCTGATTTTTTTACTTTCTTATCCCAGATAGGATCGGAAACTTTAGCCCATTGAGCAGCTTTTTTGTTTAAGAAGACATAGTATCTTCTGAGATTATAGTATCAAATCAAGGCCCGTCCTCTGTTGCATTATAGACTTAAACATTAACGTATCTCCTTATATTGTCCAGTTTAATAATGCGGCTCCCCAGGTTAATCCACCACCAAAAGCAACCATTATAATTCGATCCCCTGGGCAAAATGTTTTTTCCTTATGAGCTTCATTTAGAGCAAGTGGGATACTGGCAGAAGAAGTATTTCCAAAACGGTCTAAATTAATAATGGATTTTTCTCGTTCAATCTTTAGTTTCCGGGCTACATAATCAATAATGCGAATATTAGCTTGATGGGGAATAATATAATCAATATCGCTTATAGAAAGATTAGACTTATTTAGGACCTGGGAAATGCTTTTTATCATTATTCTGGTAGCAAATTGAAATATTTCTTTTCCATTCATAGATATATTGCTGGGTCTTCCATTATTATTTGGAATATGCAAAAAAGGATTTTTTAGGGGAACTGCTGGGAGGGTAAGAAGTTCCTGCAAATCTCCTTGAGAACCAGTATAAGTACAGATAATACCCTCTTGGTTGGAACTCTTTAAAATTACTGCCCCGGCGCCATCTCCAAAAAGTACGCAAGTATTCCGATCAAACCAATTAGTGACCTTTGATAAAACTTCTACCCCTATTACCAGAATTGTCTTGCTTTGTTTTGATTTAATAAATTGATCAGCTATCTGTAACCCATAAACAAAACCGGTGCAACCTGCTACTATATCAAAGCTGGGAATATCCTTTAATCCTAATTCTGCCTGGACAAGATTAGCAGTTGAAGGCATAAAAAAATCGGGGGTTATGGTAGCTACTACAATCATGTCGATCTCTTCTTTTTCTATACCAGCATTTTCAATTGCTTCTTTTGCCGCTTTTGCGGCCATCTGATATGTCTTTTCTCCGGAGGAGATTCTTCTTTCTTTTATACCTGTTCGGGAGGTAATCCACTCATCGTTAGTCTCTACTATTTTTGAAAGCTCGTCATTTTTTACAATTCTTGCGGGGACATAAGCACCTGTACCAATTATTTTTGAATAAACCATGTTATCTTCCTTCAATAGTTCTCCATTTATAAAAATAAAGTTTCTCATGCTCAATGAATAGTTAATTTATTTAATTGCTTCTGATTTTTTTACTTTCTTATCCCAGATAGGATCGGAAACTTTAGCCCATTGAGCAGCTTTTTTGTTTAAGAAGACATTAGTATCTTCTGAAATTATTGCATCAGCTCCAGGATATAGCGGATGTGCACCGCTCTCCTCTACAATCTCTTTTAAAGCATCGGGATTATCAATAATAGGACAGGGCCTTAAATGATTTTCACAGAAAGGCTGTCTCTTTTGGTATGCAGTAAATAAAGGTGATTTAAGCACATCGAGTAAGCTTTTCTCTTTGATATTATCGCAAGTAAATTGGGCAAACGCACATGGGGTAACCTTCCCACTCGGTGTAATATGGAAATAACTTCGTCCTCCAGCTATACAACCCTGAGTATATTCCCCATCATTCCAGAAATCCATTAACATCAATGGATTGTGTGTCCTGAGATGATTCACTCGTTCAATTAAATACGCTCTCTGATCGGGTTTTAACATTAGATCAGTATTCGGATTTCTTCCAATAGGAATATAATGGAATGACCATCCGTAAATTGCCCCTTTATTAATCAAGAACTCAATAAAATTATCACTAGTTACTTCTTTGTAATTTTCCCTGGTTATGGTAAGAGACACACCAAATAAAACACCACGACTATGAAGCCTATCCATAGCACTTACAATTTTATCAAATACACTTTCTCCACGCCGGGCATCGGTTTGTTCTTTCCATCCCTCCAGACTAATGGCCGGGGTAATATTTCCTAACTCGACAATCTTACCGGCAACTTCATTATTAATAAAGGTACCATTGGTGTAAAGCATGAAGGCCATATCGTTATGTTTTTCAGCAATTTCAAATAAATGGGGATAGGCAAATGGCTCTCCCCCCGACATTACAATCCAGTATATCCCCAGCTCTTTGGCTTCGGTTAATATTCTATCTAAAAGCTCATATGATAAAGTATCATGTTTCATTTGAGCACCTGCCCAGCATCCTTCACAACGAAGGTTACAGGCACTGGTCGGATCAATCAAAATAGTAAACGGAATATTCACCCCTAATTCTTCTATCTTTTTCTTTTTTTGAGGAACACCAATAAGCCAGTTATTTATAACAAAATTGGTCACCATTTTCTGCCTAACATAAGGATTGATTTCAGTCAAAACTCGATTTATATATTTTCTTGTATTAAGATTTTGATTATATGATTGCAGAATCGCTTCTATTATCTTTTTGTGATTTTTATTAACTGCTATTTTTTTTAAAAGTGCGGCGAGTTTAGGAATATTTTGTTCTGGATTTTTCACCAAATAATTTAAAGTTTCTTGAAGTATTTTTTCTCCCACATACTTTTTCGCAAAATTAAGATTAACCATTTATGAACCTCCTAAAAATTTTATTTTTTATGTTTATTTGCTTTTAAAATCACTACTGTGCAACTCAATTTATTTTTAAACCTGCCGACTACACAAATCGAGTGTCTTATAATTAAGCGATAGGTTCTTGATATCATTTAAAACAGAAGAATTAACGGCTTCAGCACCTAATTCGATACATCTTTGTGCATGATGAAAATCACGCCAGTGAATATTTTCAACTCTTGGTCTAATGAAAATTACATTACTATCATCAGGAACAAAAACTGTTTTATCATGATTATTTTCTACAACTTTAAGCGCATTTACTACAATATTAAAAGCCGCGGGAATTATACGTTGAAACTTATTAGAAATTCCACCAGGAGAAACAACGCTATTTACATAAGGTATCTGACCAATATTTTGCAATAAATTCTGGGAATATCGCTTTAAGGTTATTAAGTAATTAATATTATCAATTGAGGAGCTAACATCAATAGCAATTACTGAATCAGCACCCATAGCAAAAGCCGTTTGAATGGGCAGAGGATTAACCAGACCGCCATCAACCAGCCATCGATTACCTATCTCTACCGGTGCAAAAATACCAGGAAATGCGGAACTGGCTAATATTGCCTTGGACACTGATCCTTTATTTATAAGGACTTCCTCTCCTGTTTTAATATCAGTAGCGACTACAGTTAAAGGAACTGTTAATTCAGAGAAATGTTTTTGCTGGGTAAGTACTGAAAAGAATCTCTCCAGTTTATTGCCTGCAAATATCCCTTTAGGAGGAGCAATATCTATCATCTTTAATAATTTTATCCATCCAGTCCCAAGAGCAATTTTTTCTAATTCAAAAATATTACCTCCTGCAGCATATGCAGCACCAACGATAGCTCCAAAACTTGTTCCTACAACAAGATCTATATGTATCTCTGCTTCTTGTAAAATCTTAAGTACTCCTAAATGAGCGTATCCACGAGCTCCCCCGCTCCCTAGAACAAGTCCGATTTTGATCGCTTTAGTATTCTGCAAGTTTTTTCTCCTTTAATATATTTCTTTCATATAAGAATTTACCGTGTCTTCAAGAATTTTTTTATTTAATTTAATTTTTTTTGAACCAGAAATTAGCTTTCCAATCTTTACCTTAATTCTATTTAATTTAGGGAATTTTGCTCCGACTGGTAATGCCTTACCAGCTCCCTTGATTGCCATAGGAATAATTGGGACATCTGCCTTTACTGCAAGATATGCAGCTCCAGCTTTGGCTGAGAAATCATCTTTTTCGTTAGTAATTCTTCCTTCCGGAAAAATACCCAAAACGCCACCTGCCTGTAAGACTTTCATAGCATTTTTTATAAGTTTAATATCATTGCCTTTGCCTTGAACAGGAATAGCCCCAACCCCTCGTAGAATATTACCCACAAAAGGCATTTTAAAAAGATAGGCAGCAGACATAAAGGTTATTTTAGGTTTAACAGATGATACAAGGACAAATCCATCTAATAAACTTGAATGGTTTGCCACAATAACAAAAGGACCAGTCTTCGGTATATTTTCTCTACCAATTATTTTAAGCCTGAAAATCAATTTAAAAATAATCAAACTAAAACTTTTTATAATAATATATAACAAAATATTAACCCTCAAACGATTCTAATCTTTTTACTTAATTTTCTTGGACAATTGATCAATTTTATTTCCCAGTTCATCAATCTTTTTTTCTAAATCATCTACACATTTTTTAGAGGCAAAATTCATCTTCTCTATGCTCTTCTCAATATCAGGCTTTATTTTTTCCAATAATTTATCTTTTTCTTTTTCTGCCTTATCTAAAAGATTAACTACAAACTCTTTGCTTTCACTCTGGCTTAATTCGCCTCTCTTGATTAGATCATCAGCTATCTTAATGGCTTTTTCTTTGGTAAGAGAAAGCGTGCCTATGCCAGCAAGAAACATTTTTTTGCTTAAATTTAACATATCTTCACCCCCTTTCTTTATTAAAATCTTTAAAGGAGAAAGAATTGAAGGAAGCATTATTTTTTTAGTCTTTTCCTGCTCCACAATAATTTGAGCCAATATCAAAGAAGTTATATCTTCTTTAGTTTCATTGTCAATTACTTTTACCTCCGCCCCCTCCCGAATTAATCTGGAAATTTCAGAAAGGTTAACATACTTTTTCTCTTTCGTATCATATAGCTTGCGATTCGAATATTTTTTAATAATATATTCTTCCATATAACATCTCCTCCCTTAAAATAATTAACACACTGCGTTACAATACATATATAACACACTGCGTTATATTTGTCAAGACCCTGGTGGAATTTTTTCCCTGCTGCTGATATTATTTCTGTCATTTCTGTTTTCTTATCTGTCATTCCCGCTTCCTCTTATGTCATTCCCGCGAAAGCGGGAATCTATCATTTTTATCACCAATCAAAAAAATCTCCTCCCATTACCCCCTCTCCCACAGAGAAGGGAAATATATTTTGATAAATTTGTACAAAAATATTTTCAATAAAAAGGGTTTTTTGATTTAAATGGCGAAATATAGTTATATAATAGTAAGAGATTGGGGTTAGATAAATAAATGAAAAATTTTGAGATAGAAAAAGATCCAGAGTTAGATAATTTATTAGCCAAATGTAAAGAGAAGGGATTAAAATTTGGCTTAGCTTTGGGGAGCGGCTCAGCCCGAGGAATGGCTCATATCGGGGTAATTCAAGCCCTGGAAGCCTATCACATTCCTATCGATATGATTGCAGGCACGAGTATTGGCGCCGTAGTGGGCTCAGTATATGCTACTGTTGCCACTGATATAAAGACCGGAGCGAAAGTAATTTTAAATCAGGGGAGTGTAATAAGGGCAGTTAGAGCCAGTATATCTATCCCGGGAATATTTACTCCGGTAAAGTATCAAGATTATTCCCTGGTAGATGGAGAGTTAGTAGACCCGGTCCCGGTGGATGTGGTGCAAAAGATGGGAGCTGATATTATTATTGCGGTCAATCTTACTGAAAAAACCCCCAAACCGATAATTATGATACTAAATGAAGAAACCGGTGATTTAAAAGAAGTGGAAAACACCTTCACTTTTAAGATAAATATAAAAGAAATTCCCAAATTCAAAACAGTAGAAAAAATTACTTCTTTGGTAGAAAAAGAGGTAACCTCTTTGGGTAAAATGATAAAAGGGGTTAAAAAGAAATTGAAAGGCCCACATATTATCGAAGTAATTAGTAAATCTGTGGATATTATGGAAAAAGAAATCACTTCTCGAGGTCTGTCTAAGGCAGATGTGGTAATCATCCCCTTTGGGATTGATGGCATCTCTCTTTTTGAATTTGATAAAGTCGAGATAACTATCAAAGGAGGCATAGATGCCGCTTTAGCTAAAATTCCTCTGATTAAAGAAGTAATAAAAGAAAAGCTAAAATAAAAAGGATGGAAAAATATGGGTTTTACAAAATTAAAAAGAAGATATAAAAATCTTAACCGGTTTCGACAAATAGTTAATATTTTAATCAAATACGGATTCGATTATTTTGTAAAACAGTTGGGATTAACTAACCTGATTTCTAAGGGCGGAAAAATTCTTAAACTAAAACCTTCTAAAATAGCCCAATTGCCCCTTCCGATAAAAGTCCGTTTTGCCCTTGAAGAATTAGGTCCCACCTTTGTTAAATTAGGTCAGATTTTAAGCACCAGACCCGATTTAATTCCTCCAGATTATATTGAAGAATTACAAAAGCTCCAAGATAAAGTTCCTCCCTTTGCCTATGACCAGGTTGAACAAATAATAAAAAGAGAACTGGGAGCTGATATTTCAAAAATATTTAAATCATTCGAGCAGAAGGCTTTCGCTGCTGCCTCTTTAGGTCAAGTTCACCAAGCTATATTAGAAGATGGGGATAAGGCAGTAGTGAAGGTTCAACGCCCGGATATTGAAAAAACAATTGAAACAGATTTGGATATCTTATTTCATATAGCCCGCCTTACCGAAAAACATATTCCAGCTAGTGTCTTGTAACTGAAATAACTTGACAATCTAAATTAAATATATTATAAAGAGAGTATGAAAACATTACTCTCAAAAATA
>NZ_PFKO01000232.1:0-13143 GCF_002784285.1 Candidatus Infernicultor aquiphilus | reverse complement strand
TTTTTATTTTCAGGAGACTACCTACCTCTATTCCTATTTTAAACTCCATATTTTCTTTAAAATTTATTTGAATTAATATTTTATTGATTACTTTAAAAAAAAGAAGGATTTTTTAGATTTAATGTAGTATTTAAGATAAAAGAGTTTTAAAAAATATTTTATTTAAAATTTAAGTAGTATAGTATAATAAATATAATCATAATAATAGGAGGTTTAAAGAGATGATAAAAATAAGAAATATCTTATTCACAATTTTAATCGTTATTTTGCTTGCATCAAATTTAGGATTTTCAGCAGAACTACCCCGAGTAGCGGTTATCGGATTTGATTCCACTTCTCCTGGTTACCTCTGGAGTATTGATTCAGAGCTATCCAAGGCAGCTACAGATTTAATGGTCAATGCTTTAATTAATACTTAATCGTTTTCGGGTCTTTGAAAGAACTAAGGTAGAGGCCATCTTACAGGAACAAGATTTTCAAGTTACTTCAGGGAGAGTTGATCCTTCTACCGCAGTTAAAATTGGAAAAATGTTCGGGGTAGATTCTATAGTAACTGGAAGTGTAACTAGTATAATGTTTAGTAAGTCAGGAGGGATTGCTTTAGGACCTATAAATCTGAAGAAATCAACAGCTACCGTAACGATTATGGTAAGGGCGATAAATGTAACTACGGGAGAAATTATTTTTTCGGAAGTGAAAAAAGGAACTACTTCCAATTCTGGAGTATCTCTTCGTATCCCAGTCCCAGTGGTCGGAGGATTAGGTTTATCTTCTGAATCAGCAACCGACATTTTTTTAGCTATAGACGATGTCTGCCGGCAAGTCGCAGTAGAATTTGCGGCAAAATTGGATAGTAATTTAATAATATCTTCTTCCACTTCCCTGCCTTTAGAAGGATATGTAGTAAAAGTGGATTCCACTTCCAGTGGGGAAATAACCCAGGTTTATATAAATCTGGGAGCAAATTCGGGAATTCAGGTAGGGGAGGAAATAAAAATATCCCAGAAAGGAGAAGTTATTTTAGATCCTAATACTCAAGAAGTTTTAGATACAGAGTTAATTTTAGTTGCCCAGGCTAGAATAATCGAAGTTAAAGAAAAACTTTCTATTGCCCTGGTTACTACTAAATACTCTAATCTGTCTATAATGCCTACTGATATTGTAGAAGTTATTAGATAAAGATAAAAAAGAAAAGGAGAATAAATAATGAAAAAATCTCAACTAAAAAGTTTATCCATTCTAAATTTATTGAGCTTTGTTAGTATGGTTATCGTAAACTATCTAGTGGTCACCCTTCCTTTAAATAACAAAACTACTGGTGCCTTAGCTGATCAATATCCCAACCTTTTTGTGCCAGTAGGACTTACTTTTTCTATCTGGGGGATCATTTACTTATTACTGGCTATTTTTATAGTCTATCAGTTAGCTTATGCTTTCCGAAAAAATACTCCCGATTCCTCTTTTTTAGAAAAGATAGGTTTATTGTTTTTTCTTTCTTGTTTAGCGAACTTTAGCTGGATTTTTGCCTGGCATTTTGAAAGGGTCTTTCTATCTTTTTTGATTATGTTAATTCTTTTGTTATCTTTAATAGCGATCTATCAAAAACTAAATATTGGCCGTTCGGCTGCCTTAAAATCTGAAAAATATTTAGTCCATCTTCCCTTCAGTGTATATTTGGGCTGGGTTACCATCGCTACTATTGCCAATACTACCGCACTTTTAGTGAATCTAAACTGGAATCGTTGGGGACTAAGTGAACCATTCTGGACCATAGTAGTTATCATTATTGGTCTGTTCATTTCGCTGATGATGCTTTTTTATCGAAAAGACATTTTCTACTGTCTGGTAGTGGATTGGGCTTTACTGGGAATATTAATCAAAAGACTTACCGTAGATATGGTAAGGATACAAAGTATAATTACGATAGTTTACCTGGGATTAGTGATTATTTCCCTGGGAATCATCATCCAAATAATAAGAAAGAAAGTTTATTAAAAAAATAGAGTTATGCTGGTAACTACGACTATTAGGTCAAGTAAGAGTAGTAAAGTTTTAAAAGGGTAGAAATAAAATGAAAAGTGAAAAGAAACATTATAGGTAGGGTAAATTAATTATGCAAAACTTGATTGCAGGGATACAAAAAACTATTGGGTTGAGCCCTGAAATACAAATAAAACTCTTTACTTCGATAATTATTATTTTGATCCTCTGGTTTCTTCGAACCTTAGCTATAAAGTTGGTTCGGTTTCGTACTGAAGATGTGCGCATTAGTTATAACTGGAGAAAGATTTTAAGTTATATAACCATTATTTTAGGCATTCTTTCAGTTACCCGAGTATGGTTTGTAGGTTTTCAGTCTATTACTACTTTCTTAGGTCTATTAACAGCAGGTATTGCTATTGCCTTAAAAGATCTGATTGCTAATGTAGCCGGGTGGATTTTTATTATTTGGGGTAAACCTTTTAGTGCTGGAGATCGTATCCAGATTGGGAATCATGCTGGAGATGTTATAGATATACGAGTTTTTCAATTTACTATTTTAGAAATAGGTAATTGGGTGGAAGCCGATCAAAGTACCGGTCGAATTATTCACATTCCTAATAGTATGATACTAAATCAAACCTTAGCTAATTATAGTAAAGGTTTCCAATATATATGGAATGAGATTCCGATCCTTATCACCTTCGAGAGCAATTGGGAAAAGGCAAAAGATCTACTGCAAAAAATCGCTAATAAACATGGAGAACATTTAAGTCAAGCAGCTGAAAAGAGAGTAAAAGAAGCAAGTAAAAAATTTATGATATTTTATTCTAAACTTACTCCCATTGTTTATACTAGCGTAGAGGAAAGTGGGGTATTATTAACCATACGTTATCTTTGTGAACCCTCCCGTCGTCGGGACAGTAAACAAGCGATATGGGAAGATGTTCTGAAAGAGTTTGCTAAAAATAAGGATATAGATTTTGCCTATCCTACTCATAGAATAGAACATTTAAGTCAAGCAGCTGAAAAGAAAGTAAAAGAACCAAATTAGAAATCTAAAAAAAGTAAAGAAGGTGATTTATTTATATGCAGTTATTATTAATTGTAGGTATTATAATAGCTATTTTGGCTGTTGTTTTTGCACTTCAGAATGCGGTTCCTATAACAGTGAGTTTTTTAGTTTGGAAATTTGAAAGCTCATTAGCCTTGGTGCTTTTGATTGCAATTGCGTTAGGGGTTCTAATGAGTTTATTGGTTTCAGTACCTTCAATGATAAAAAGAAGAGGGATGATTTCCAGTCAGAAAAAAAAGATTAAACAGTTGGAGAAGAGTCTTCAAAGAGAAAGTGAAATTGAAAAAGAGAACGAAAGTAAAAATAAAGAATCTGAACTGCCCTTAGAATAATCATCCTCTAATTCAATTCATGAATCAAGATTATAAATTATTAAACATTTGACTTTTATAGTCGGCATTTATGGGATGAATTTTAAATATATGCCAGAACTTAAATGGGTCTGGTCTTATCCGGTGGTTTTATTAAGAATGTTAATTATGGGGATTATTATGGTTTTCTATTTTAGGAGAAAAAAATGGATGTAAAGCTAATTAATAATATTTTAAAGAATATTTAAGGAGTGAATTATGAGGAAAAATAAAGTAAAAGAGAAACTCCTAAGAGGAGAACCAGTATTAGGAATTTGGCAGAGTATCAATTCAATGGATCTTGCTGAAATGTCAGGTTATTCAGGATATGATTTTGTTATTTTTGATACAGAGCATGGTCCAATGTCTGCTGAATCTTGCATACCTTTAATTTGTGCTTCTGAACGGACTAACCTTATTCCAATTATTAGGGTAAGCGAAATTCAAAAAACATATATTTTAAAGGCATTAGATGTAGGGGCTATGGGAATTATTTTTCCAATGGTCAGCACTTATGAAGAGGCCAAAAAAGCCGTATCATGGTCTAAATACATCCAAAGAGAGGGGGAAAAAAGAAAAGAATTTAGAGGATTGATAAGTGTTAGTCGTGCAGCTGGATATGGCCTGGCGATTGACGAAAAAACCCACCTAAAGACTTCAAATAAAGAGATTATGCTCATTGTTCAATTCGAAACCAAAGAAGCAGTTGATAATCTGGATGAAATCCTCAAGCTTGAAGAAATAGATGTAGTTTTTATTGGGTCTTATGATTTATCTCAATCATTAGGCTTTCCGGGAGAAATTAATAACCCAATGGTAAAAAATATAATAGAAGAGGCTATTAAAAAAATAATAAATTCGGGTAAAGTGGCTGGTGCGATAGTGGTATCACCTGATTCGATAAAATATTGGATTGAATTAGGAGTAAAGTTTATTACTTGTCACCAAACCATAATTTTAACGAAAGCGTTAAGTAATTTTGTAGATAACTTTAATAAAGTTATTCAAGATTGGTAAAAAAATAACCAGTCCTTTGGCTTTTGCTGAAGGGCTTATTATTTGAAAAGAAGGATTTTAAAAAGTTTTATCGTAGATATAATTATAAATAATTTTACTATATATCTTTTAGGTACCACGCGAATGTCTTGAAGAGAAAATGAATACATGGTGGACTTCATATCCAAGGAGTTATAGATGATATCAACTGAGTATAAACGGTCAATTCTAATATGGGAAATCAGCTGCACTTTATTCGTGATATTTTTTGGTTCCATGCTCCATTTCATATATGGATGGACCAATCATTTATCAGTAATAGGACTATTTGCTCCCGTAAATGAAAGTGTTTGGGAGCATCTCAAATTGGGATTTTGGTCCTTAACTATCTTTTCGATCCCCGAATACTTTTTAATAGGAAAGAAAGTAAAAAACTTTTTTATTGCTAAATTAGCTGGAGTGTTCGCGCTTGAAATTGTAATTGTAGTGATCTTTTATATATATACCTCAATATTGGGAAAGGATCTATCAGCTATGGATATAGGTTCATATGTTGCAGGAGCTATCGTATGTCAGATCATAGCAATGCAAATCTTCATTAAGACCAAGCAAAGCAACCAAGGTAACTCTTTTGCAATTGCTGGCATTGTGGCATAACATTAATCTTTATGCTATTTACTTATATCACACCAAGAATCCCCATTTTCAAGGATAAGAATACCGATGAATATGGTGCAAAATGGGGAATAGAAACTATGCAATAGTAAGTAGAGGCAATATTTAAGCGCTTTGTTAAAGAATGATATCCATTAAAATAAGATTAAATTCCTATTTGAGCCTTGACCCCACTTACACTGAACCTTTCACTTACAGTGGGAATGGGAAGGTTTATAATCTTTAAGAAAAAATGATGAAATCTTTTATTAAAGATATTGACAAAAAATCTTTTTTACTGTATATATATTATATTAATTGGTCGATCAAATCTTATGATTGTCTTGCTCTCGTTTTAAACTTTTAAGAAAGTGAGGTGATTTTAATGTCGTGCTGTGGTGATAAAAAGGATAAAGGTAAGGATAAAGGTAAGGATAAAGGTAAGGAAAAAGGTAAGGAAAAGAAGACAGAATAGTTATATCGGTTAACTTCATATATAAAAATGCCAGGTTATCTCTTTAATTAAATAAATAAGAGTTTAAGGAACCTGTGCCAGTCATTTCTATAACTAGCTTGACTTACTATTAAAAAAAACAAAGAAATCCTTTAGATTAAGCCCTGACCATTCTGTAGTTCAGGGCTTTTTGTATTTATTGATTATAATATTGGAATCTCGTTCCGAACGCCCTATAGCTAAAGTTATTACAGTATCTTCTAAGGAGGGATAACTATTTAAAAGGTATCTTCTCTGATCAAAATTTAAACGTTTTTAAAAAATTTATCTTTAAAAAGGAAGTGATAATAGATACTCCCAATACAGCTTTAGATAAAAAAGTAGACAGAATTTTAAATTTATTACCTAAGGAAGAGGAGTCAAAAGTAATTAAAAAGAAAGTTAAGCCAGTAAAGAATGTAGAAGAAGAGAAAGAAGAAAAGGCTTGATACTTTTATAAACTATGAGTATTGGATGGACCCTAAAAATATTGATGATTTAATAGCTCAGGATATCCGGATCATATTTTTACTTGAATATATACCGCCATCTCCTTTAAATACATTACTTCTTACTCCAGAACAAAGGAGAGAATTTAGAGCCCAAATCCTTGAATTTCGGAAAATAAAACCTAGTGCTTTATTTGCCCATCCAGATGAGGTCTCTAATCTTGCTCAATTAGTTGGTGCCTATAAGACAAATATGAATTTAGAGGAATAAAATAAAAATAAAATAATTAAAGATAATATGGTTTTTTAAAATTAGCAAGCTAAATAGGATTGGACAGATGTTAAAACATATGAAAAGAAAAGATTAAAAAACCCTTTAGTATTTAGTATATGTACTAAAGGGTTTTTTGTTTCTTAACTAAGATATTTTAACTAAAACTTAATAACGTTTTCGGCTATCGTTAAAATCTCTTCTGGGTTTTTGCGGACGAGCTTCATCAATCTTTAAAGGACGACCTTCAAAGTCAGTATCATTTAAAGCTTCTCTAGCCTTTTCAGCTTCTTCTGAAGAAGACATTTCCACAAAACCAAAACCTTTGCCTTCGATAATATTGACACTTTTTACAGTACCATGATTACCAAAAAGCTCTTCCAGCTTCTGTTTAGTTACGGAATAGTTTAAATTTCCGACATAAAGCTTACTACCTTGCATACCTTCTCCTCCTTTTTTATTAATTTATTCAGTAACATTTTATTTAGAGATAAAGTAGAACAAGATAGAAAAACTCTATTTAATATATTACTGTAAGCCAATCTTCAAATAAAAGATTGCCTTCTAATGTTATAAACTGTTTATTTTATAACATTTGCACTTATTGGTAAGTGACTACATTATTATATATATTAATTGGGAAAAATGTCAAGCATTATTTAGTTTTTTAATAATAATTTTTTCAGTTGGGGGAGAGTATTTGTCTTACAACTTGGTTAGCTGTGGTTCAGTGGAATGCAATTGGCAGCTGTATTTATGCTGATAAATTCTGTCTTGGACGCTATAGAAAATATTCCTTTAATTCCATTAAAGAAAATGTCTTCGGGATCAGATTCAGGGAATCGATGATGATTTTATCCCTGATGTCCTGGAAAACGCACAATTTTAATTTCAAAAAAAGAGGATTTTATGGTATGATGTTTTATTAAATATACCATAAAGATAAAAAATAATAGATTAACTTTTCAACTAAGGAATAAAAAATGTTACTATCTACTTTTTTATTAGAAGCAGTCTTAATCTCTTTATCTGGAGTGGTAGCTCCCGGACCGGTTACTGCAGTAACGGTTAGTAAAGGGACTAAATCTCCTCATGCCGGAGCAATTATTGCCCTGGGGCATGGGATAGTAGAAATTCCTTTTATGGTTTTAGTCCTTTATGGTTTTAGTGAAATATTAAAAATAACTTACGTTAAAGCGATAATAGGTTTACTGGGTGGCATGGTTCTCTTCAAGATGGGCCTCGACTTACTTAAGGGGATTAAATCAGAAAAAATGATTCATCTAATGATTCACATTCTCCTCTGATGGCTGGAATTATACTTACTCTGGCCAATCCTTATTTTCTGGTCTGGATGGCCACCATTGGTTCTATTCTCATTTTTTGGTAAAAAACTCCAACAGGGACTATTTTTTATTTGTGGAGTTTTTCTCCTATTTTTCAGCGTTAAATTTATCTTCGATGCAATAAAAATACTTATTTCTTTATAAATATTTAAACCAATGGAGCGAATAGGAATGAGGGAAGAAGGGTATTTACGAGAAAGTGTATAGTTCAAAGACGAGTGGGCGGATGATGTAATCTATGCGATTCTCGAGAAAGAGTGGAGGTTACAAGGAAGGAAAAAAGATGAATAAAAAAGAAAATAGTATTAAAATAACCCATCTTATGCGTAGAGAAATAATAGAACTAATAAGGACAAAAACTATAATGGAAGGATATGAATGTTGTGATTTTCGATATGTGCAAAAACAAAGATATAATTAGCTCTACCTTATACCTGACTTTGCCCTCTGCCTGAGGAACTGATCCAAAGGACTTTTGCTACTGTGGTTCAATCGTCAAATTTTATTACTAACCATCGAAGCTAACTTTGCTATATATAATAAGGGAGTGGTTATTACAGTCCGCTCTATTTAGAAAGGGCTTTATATGTATTGATTAATTAAAAGGAGGTAAAAGGTTATGTTAAAAAAAGAGCGTCGTGGTGGGAAAGAGCGTAGGTCAGGACTAAACCGCAGGATTAGTAATGATTCGGATTATAAAGGACCTGAACGCCGAGGTGGCCGAGATAGGAGATCCGGAAAGAATCGAAGAAAGACGGTCTTAAAGACCGGGATACGTTAAGAGAAAGATGGGGATAATCTGTTTAAAGCCCTTTGGCCGGTAAGTTGAAGGGCTTTTTTAATTGAATTTTTTAAAAAGAAGGCATTTAAAACTATTATCGGGTATAATAAAATAAAAGAAAAGCTTCTTACTCACCAAGATTAAAAAGAGAAAAGGGAGAAAATGATTAGTTATCTGAAAAGATTAAAGATTCTAATATTTGTATCGATTATAAGCGTAGGAGCTGATCAGCTGGCTAAATACGCTGCTAAAAAATTACTTCCTTATGGTGCAATGACTAGCCTTATGGGTGATACGATAAGGTTACAGTACCTTAAAAATAAAGGGGCTTTTTTAAGTCTGGGTGCTTCTTTACCCGAAGAAACACGATTTTGGATTTTTATGGTCTCAGTATCTTTAGTGCTAAATATTATATTTCTTTACCTGATTTTTTCGAAAAGGCTGTCCTTTTTACCGACCCTTGCTATATCCCTGATCTTCAGTGGAGCGATGAGTAATCTGATTGACCGACTGACTTATGATGGTGCGGTAATCGATTTTTTAAATATCGGAATAGGAAAGTTGCGGACTGGTGTATTTAATTTAGCTGATTTTGCAGTTATCTGCGGAGTTGCACTGCTCTTTTATTTTAGTCTATTTAATCACCTACAACCTGAAATTCTTTTAATTAAAAAGAAGGATTTTTAAAACTTTTGTCGAATATAAAAAGGTAAAGAAAGGTAAAGAGGAGAATATAAGTAAAACTATATTATATAGAGGTGGTAAGATGAAATACAAGAGGGTCCGGGAAATATTAACCGGCCTTATTCCTATAGCGGCGTTTCTCCTTGCCCTGTTAATGGGGACAATGATGATTGCTATTCTCGGAATAAATCCCTGGGTTGCCTACCAGGCCCTGTACAACGGTGCGTTTGGGAGTATAAATGCTATAGCAGACACCATAGTCAAGGCAACTCCTTTGCTTTTCGTAGGGTTGGGAATTTGTATTGCCTTTCGTGCTGGGGTATTAAACATTGGCGGGGAAGGTCAGCTGGTAGTTGGAGCTCTCTCCGCCACTATAATTTGTCTTACCTTTCCAGATTTAGCCGGTTGGATACTGATTATTATTGCTTTGTTGGTTGGACTCTTAAGTGGAGCGATATGGGGAGGAATTGCTGGATTTCTTAAAGCTTATTTTAATGTAAACGAGATCCTGAGCACCATAATGCTGAATTATATTGCGGTTTATGGGATGAATTATCTTCTTCGTGGACCGATAATGGACCCTCTCCAGGTAAAACTTGGCTCCTTTATTCCTCAGACTGCCCGTTTACCTCAAGCAGTTGACCTTCCTCGCCTTATTCCTACTCGTCTTAATCTGGGAATCATAATTGCCATTTTTTTTGCTATTCTGGTTTATATTTTTCTCTGGCGGACCACCATTGGCTTCCGTATCCGAATGATAGGGCAAAATATACCAGCCTCACGAGCGTCTGGAATTAATGTACCGAAGTATATGGTCCTTGCTTTTTTCTTAAGTGGAGCTTTAGTGGGATTAGGTGGAGCAATTGAAGTGCTGGGGGTCCATCACCGGATGTTCACCGATGGTTCCGCATCTGGTTTTACTGGTAGTGCGGGCTTTAATGGGATTGTGGCTGCTTTGTTTGGCCAACTTCATCCCCTGGGAACAATTCCAGCTTCCTTATTATTAGGAGCACTTCTTACCGGAGCAAATAAAATGCAAAGAGTAGTGCAAATACCTTCTGCATTGATTGGTGCTTTAAACGGTCTGATTGTACTCTTCGTAGTAGGAAGTGAATATCTACGCCGTAGTCAGGCTCGGCGGGTGGAACTGATTACCGAAGTGGGATATAATTCTAAGCATAAAAGTAAAAAGGAGGATGAATAATGGAAGCGATTATTATTGGGATTACAAAATCTGCAATTCGTCTGGCCACACCATATCTCTACGCTTCCATTGGAGAAACACTCGGGCAGTTGAGTGGGGTCCTTAATCTTGGGGTAGATGGGGTGATGCTTATGGGAGCCTTTAGTGCCTTCTATACGGTTCTTAAGACTGGAAATCTTGGACTGGGCTTGTTAGTTGCCATAGTAGTCGGAGCAATATTTGGTCTTCTGATTGCTTTTGTTAATGTTACCTTAAAAGCTGAACAAGGGATTAGTGGAATTGGGTTTTATATATTCGGTCAAGGGCTAAGTAGTGTCTTATTTAGTGTGATGATAGGATCAGTACATACGGTTAATGGTTTCCCTCCCCTTCCTATCCCTTGGTTTTCTGATCTCCCGCTGGTGGGTGAAATCTTATTTCAGCAAAATATCCTGGTATACGGTGCCTTTGCCTTGATTCCTCTATCCTGGTTTTTGTTGACTAAGACTCCTTTAGGGCTTAATATTCGAGCGGTAGGACAAAACCCCCAGGCTGCCGACTCATTGGGGGTTAATATTGTGCGTATTCGCTATTTCACGGTAATAGCAGGTGGAATACTGTCTGGGATTGCCGGAGCGTCTCTCTCTATTGCTCTACTCAATGTATTTCAGCAAAATTTGACTAATGGAATGGGGTTTATTGCTGTAGCACTGGTATATTTTGGAGCTTGGCGTCCTCTAAGTGTTCTTAATGGTGCACTGCTATTCAGCACTGTAAATGCTATTCAGATCTGGGTTCAGGTAAAAGGTATTAATATTCCCCCTGATTTTACCTTGATGATGCCTTATCTGGTTACTATCGTGGTGCTTACCGCAATGGCTAAACGTCGTGTACGCCCCCCTGCTGCATTAAATAAGCCTTTCCAGCGTGGAGAGGAATAGAAAGAGGAGGTGATTAATAATAAGATAAAGTACTGAAAATAATAAAAGGTTTTCTATATTCAAAATTTTAATATTAAAAAATAGGAGGAATAAAAAATGAAACGGAATAAAATAATAATAATACTTACTATAATAAGTATTTTTGTCTTATCTCTTGGTATCGGAGCAAGTGCGGAAGCCTTCCGGGTAGCCTTAATTATGCCCAGTACGATTAATGATTTTGCCTGGAGTCAAAGTATGTATGATGCCCTGCTTACGATTCAAAATGAGATGGGTAAGGAGAATTTTCAGTTTGTCTATTCAGAGAATATGTTTGTAGTAGCAGATGCTGCGGCTGCTATTCGAGATTATGCCAGTGAGGGTTATAATTTGGTAATTGCTCATGGTTCGCAGTATGGAGCCTCTTTAGCAGATATTGCTCCTGATTTCCCCAAGACGAGTTTTGCCTGGGGGTCAACTGCTAATGTTTTTGCTGATCAGGGTATTACTAATATATTTGCCTATGAACCTTACTCTGAGGAAGGGGGCTATGTTAATGGTGTCCTGGCCGCAAAGCTTTCCAAGAAGGATATCTTTGGAGTAATTGGTCCGATTGAGACTGGTGATGCCAAACGTTATACCGAAGGATTCAAAGCTGGTATACAAGCAGTAAAGCCAAATGCTCAAGTAAACGTAACCTGGATTGGTTCTTATAGTGATGTTGCCCTTGCTTCCGAAGCAGCACAAACTCATATTAATGCTGGAGCAGATGTTCTTACTGGCACAGCGCAGATGACCGTAGGAGCAATTGGAGTAGCGCGTCAGAGAGGGGCTCTCTGGTTTGGATATGATGTGGACCAATCTGCCCTGGCCCCTAAAAATGTGATCTGTAGTGTAGATGTTGACTGGGTAGTTGCCCTTAAGCCAATGATTGACCTGATTAAAAAAGGAGAGAGGGGAGGTAAAATCTTTACTCTTAACTTAGCTAATGGTGGTCTCAAAATGGTTGTAAATCCAGAAGCACTGGTAGGCCAAACCATCGAGGATATAGTTAAAGGAAATATTCAGGTCAAGGTAGAGAAGTAAAGATAGATTCAGAGTGCCCTACAGAGCTCTGGTCTTCATTTAGATATGATAAAAAATAGTTCTAAAATAATTAATTTGATCAAGGTCGAAACAGTAGAGATGAGAGGAATAGTGAAGCAGTTCCCAGGTGTCCTGGCCAATGACCACATTAACTTTGATGTCCATGTAGGGGAAGTTCATACTCTCCTGGGTGAAAATGGAGCTGGGAAAAGTACTCTAATGAAAATTCTTTATGGTATATATCACCAGGATGAAGGTGAAATTTACGTTAATGGAAAATTGGTTAATATACGTTCTCCGCTGGATGCAATTCGACTGGGGATTGGAATGGTCCACCAGCATTTTATGCTGGTCCCTACTCTTACGGTAGCAGAAAATGTAGCCTTAGGACTTCCTTCCTCACGAAAGTTTCTTCTTGATCTGGATATGGTCACTGAGCGTATTAAAGAGCTAGTCAAAATAAATGGTCTCTATGTTGATCCAGAGGCAAAAGTATGGCAACTCTCTGTAGGAGAGCAACAACGAGTGGAAATATTGAAAGTCTTATATCGCGGAGCTTCTCTCCTTATCTTGGATGAACCGACTGCTGTTCTTACTCCGCAGGAGGTGGAAGAACTCTTCCACGTCTTGCGGAGTATGATAAAGAGGGGATATACTATTATTTTTATCAGTCATAAACTTCGTGAAGTTCTATCTTTAAGTAATCGTATAACCATACTGCGTGATGGTAAGGTAGTAAAGACTCTTCCTGCTGTGGAAGCAACTCAAGAGAAACTTGCCCGCCTTATGGTGGGGAGAGAAGTTCTTTTGCAAGTTGAACATCCTGCAGTAAAACTTGGGAAAGTAGCTCTTGCTTTAGAAGGAATTTGGGTTCA
>NZ_PFKO01000087.1:1411-13129 GCF_002784285.1 Candidatus Infernicultor aquiphilus | reverse complement strand
TATATTTTCCCAAAAGAAGAGGAGGCAGAGAATGATAATTAATAATTTTAAACCTTTTAACGGTCAACACTGTGAAACAACTGCCACCGGAAGTTTACTTCAGCATTTAGGAATTTATTTTTCCGAACCCTTACTCTTTGGATTAGGTGGAGGGTTAAGCTTCATTATTTGGAATAGGAAAACAATGGATTTCCCTTTTATTGGAGGGAGAATAAAAACTGATTTATTGACTCAGAATATTACCCGGCATCTTAACTTGAAGTTTAAGGTTCAGGAAACCTCTTCAGTGAAAAAAGCCTGGGAGAACGTAAAAGAAAAGATTGATTTAGGTATTCCGGTGGGAATAAAGCTGGACTCTTATTATCTGGACTATTTTACTAAAAAATTTTATTTCGCTGGTCATTATGTAGCTATGTATGGATATGATGAAAATAATGCTTATCTGGTGGATACTATCCAACAGGGTGGATTGGTGAAAACTTCTTTAAAGAACCTTGAACTGGCCAGGAATGAAAAAGGACCGATGTCATCTAAAAATCTCTCTTATACCTTTCAGACTACCAATAAAAAATATGACCTAAAGAAAGAAATAATGCAGGCTATCAGCGATAACGCTAAAAATTACTTGAATCCTCCTATCGAAAATATTAGCTATAAAGGTATCTTAAAGGCCAGTAAAGAAATAATAAAATGGTTTAAGAGAAGTAAAGATGTGGAAGGAGATTTTAAAACAACTGCCATGTTAATGGAAAAAGCCGGTACCGGCGGGGCACTGTTCAGAAATCTTTATCGAGACTTTTTAAAAGAAAGTTATCAGCTGTTAAAAGTAGAAGAAATAAAAAAAGCTTACGGTTTATTTGTTAATATTGCCCAGTTGTGGAGAACAGTTTCTAAATTATTTATGAAAGCAGGAGATAAGAAGGACATGGTGTATGTCAATAAGGCCTCAGATGTATTAGCAGAAATATCCCACCAAGAAAAAGAAGCGATGAGTATTTTGTTAAAGATAGGTCAAGAAATAATCCTTCAACAAGTTTAATATTTTTTGAGAAATGGAGTATATATCTTGAAATTTTTATGCTGGTGTGATAAAAAGTAATTAGAAAAAGAGCTATTTTTTAGTAAAATACTGCAACAAGGTAATTTATAGTGTTCTCAGATAATAAATAGGAAAGGTAAACAGAAAATGGAAGAAAAAATTGTTTATTTCGAAAAACCGGGAAAAGAAAATACCGCAGAAGTTATAAAATTAGTTCTAGAAAGGGCCAAATTAAGAAATATCCACCGGATTGTTCTGGCCTCAACCAAGGGGAATACTGCAAAATCATTCTTAGATGCTGTGGAGGGGAAGGATGTTAATTTAGTGGTAGTTCCCTGGCAATTCAGTTTTAAAGAGGAGGGGAATCCTTTTCCGCAAGAATTAGCAAATGAACTACGGGGAAAGAAACATGTGGTACACTTTGGAACGATGCTATTTCATACTGTTGATTTATATGGGACAAATACACCACAGGCCTTGGCTAATATGCTTAGAGTTTTTGGACAAGGAATGAAGGTATGTGTGGAGATAATTATGATGGCTTGTGATGGCGGCTGTATAAAAATGGGCGAAAAAGTAATTGTAGTTGCCGGGACGCATTCTGGTGCAGATACAGCAGTGGTAGCTACTGCAGCACCCAGTACCAAGGTAACTTTACTACGAATTAATGAGATTATTTGTAAACCTATTTTATAATTCTTAATAAGAAAAAATTAATAAGTAATATTTCCATTATAATTATCAAAGTAGTAATTTTAATTGAATCACTTATGGAGATAAATATCTATTAAACTCATATTTTTCAACTTATTCGTTTGGTTGGATTTTATAGAAATAAAAATATTAATTAAATTAATAAGGAGGGGAAAAGATGTTTAAATTTATTTTACTTATATTGTTCTTTATGGGTATGGCGAGCTCAGCGAATGCTCAGACTCAATTTGAAACAGATATTATCACCACCTCTGCTGGTGATCTAAAAATTACCTTTATCGGTCACGGCAGCTTAATCTTTACCTTTAATGGAAAAGTTATTCATATTGACCCCTACGGTGAGCTGGCGGATTACTCTATACTTCCTAAAGCAGATATTATTCTGATAACCCACGAGCATAGCGACCATTTTGACTTAGCAGTAATCAAGATGTTACGAACTAATAAAACCGAATTGGTTCTTACGGAAACCTGTGCCCAGAAGATTTCAGGTGGTATGGTTATGAAGAATGGGGGGGTGCAAACTGTTCAGGGGATAAAAATTGAGGCAGTGCCAGCATACAATATTATTCATAAACGTGATAATGGTCAACCCTTCCATCCGCAGGGTGTAGGAAATGGGTATATCCTGACCTTTGGTGATAAACGAATCTATGTGGCCGGTGATACCGAAAATATTCCCGAGATGAAAACAATACAGGGAGTTGATGTAGCTTTTTTACCTATGAATCTGCCCTACACGATGACACCGGGGATGGTTGCTGATGCTGCAAAAGTCTTAAAGCCGAAAATCCTGTACCCCTATCATTACGGTGATACGGATACTTCTAAACTGGTGGAATTGCTGAAGGATGAGCAGGAGATTGAAGTGCGTATTCGTAAGATGAGCTAAACCTACGATTTTATATTATTCTAATTTTTTGGAGAAATTTGATGCCCAAAAAACTCTCCGCCAATATGCTCTATAACTACGTCAAATGTCCTCACCGTGTAAGATTAGATCTTTTTGGAGATTATTCAAAACAAGATCCCATCAGTGTATTTGTCAAATTATTATGGGAAAAGGGTACTGATTTTGAAAAACAAGTAATCCAGGGTTTGGAGTTACCATTTTTAGATTTAAGCTCCTACTCAGGAATGGAAAGAGAAAAGCGAACCAAAGAAGCTATTGACCGTGGCGAAGATTTAATCTATGGTGGAAGAATCAGTACCGAGGGGCTGGTCGGCGAACCTGATCTTTTAAGAAAATATGGTAAGGGCTACATTAGCGGTGATATTAAGAGCGGTTCCGGTTTAGAGGGAGAAAATGATACCTCCGAAGGTAAGCTGAAAGTCCACTATGCAGTCCAGCTTGCCCTTTATACCGATATCCTGGAAAGACTCGGTATATCGGGAGGCCGAACCCCTTTTATTTGGGATATCCAGGGACGAGAAATTGAATATGATTTAAATTCACCCCAAAGTATACGAAAAATAGAATCCTGGTGGGTTAGATATGAAAATTGTTTAGAGGCAGTTAGTAAAATAGCGAACCAGGACTTAAAAACTTTGCCTGCCTATTCAGGAATATGCAAATTATGCCAATGGCGGACTTATTGCTTTAGATGTTTAAAAAAGGCTAATGATTTAACCTTGATACCGGAACTGGGTCGGGTAAAAAGAGATGCGATGATTAGCTATATAGATTCCGTTTCTGATTTTGCCACCATTGATTTGGAGATGTTTAAAAGGAAAAATAAAACCATTTTCCCAGGTATCGGGATAGAAAGCCTGCGAAAATTTCAAGAAAGAGCAATCCTTTTATCAAAAAAAGATTCCCAACCCTATTTGAAAGAGCAAGTCACCTTACCAGATGCCTCCACTGAATTATTTTTCGATATTGAGACCGATCCGCTGAGAGATATCTGCTATCTGCATGGTTTTCTGGAACGTCGCAATCGAGATACTACCACCGAGCGATATGTTTCTTTCTTTTCCGACCAACCAAATAAAGAAGAACAAAAACAAGCCTTTGGTAAAGCCTGGGAATTTATTCAAAGATCAATGCCCTGTATCATTTATTATTATTCACCCTATGAAAAAACCCAATGGAAAAAATTGCAAGAAAAATATCCCGAGGTGATGTCCAAAGACGATATAGAAGGGATGTTTAATTCCGGTTATGCAATTGATCTCTACCTTGATGTGGTGAAGAAAAAAACAGAATGGCCCACTAATGATTACTCTATTAAAACATTAGCCTCCTATCTGGGATTTCGTTGGCGGGATACCAGTCCATCCGGTGCTGAATCTATTGAGTGGTATCATCGATGGGTAGAGACCGGTGATGAAAACATAAAAAAGAGGATTCTCCAATACAATGAAGATGACTGTATTGCCACCCGCGTTTTATTGGAGGGTATTTGTTCATTACCTTTATTGTCAGGGGACGGTCCTTTGACAAAGTTTTAGATTATAGATATAATAAATTAAATAAAAAAAGATAAAAGGTAAACAATATGTCTAGACAAAGAAGAAAATTAAGTTCAAGTCAAATTTATCATGTTATGCTTCGAGGTAATTCTGGAAGAGATATTTTTATTGATGATGAAGATAAGCATAGATTTTTAAATATTCTGACTAACAAGAAAAAGGATAATGAATTTGTTATTTATGCCTATTGTCTAATGGATAATCATATCCATTTACTTTTAAAAGAGAATAAAGATAATATTTCTCATATAATGAAGAGGATTGGTACTGCTTATGCAGTGTATTTTAACAAAAAATACCAGCAGAATGGTCACCTCTTTCAAGATAGATTTAAGAGTGAAGTTATAGAAGGCGAACTATATTTATTAGCGGTTATCCGTTATATCCACAATAATCCCCTCAAGGCCAGATTAGTAAAATTGCCAGAAGATTATAAGTGGAGTTCTTATTCTGAATATCTTAAAAATCGGACTAAAATGGTTATAGTAGAAGATATTTTAAAGCTATTTTCTAAGAATTTATCAAAAGCTCTCCCTTTATTTATGAAATTTTCTCAAGCAGAAGATAATCATGATTTTTTAGAATACAAAGAAGATAATCAGACTAAGAAAGATATAAATACTTATCAAAAGGCCTCTAATTTCCGTGACCAATATTTAAAAAGAAATCATTTTGAACTTATTTTATTAAGAAAGAGAAGAAACAAAATATTTCGTGATAAGCTGATAAGGGAATTAAAGGAGAAATCAATATTATCGAATAGAGAAATCGCTAATCTTTTAGAGATTAATCGAGGAATTGTGCAATTAGTTAAGTTATAAAAAGTTTATAGACTTTGTCAAAGGACCGTCCCTTGACAAATTATAGTCAGGAAATGATTCCGGTAATCTTTATCGCCGTATAGACCAGAAGAAGGGATAGGATAATGTTTAAAATGGTTCTTAATTTTGCCTGATGCAAATATTGGTTAATGATTGCCCCGAATAAAGCCCAGGTTAAAATAGAGCAGAAGCCTAGGAGGGCAAAGCCCAATGAGAATAGAACTATATAGAAAAAATTGCCGATAAGGGGATTTAGAAAGACCGAATAAAGGGTCAAGCCATAAATGATTCCTTTAGGATTTAAAAATTGGAGCAATACACCTTTATAAAAACCCCAAAGATACTGATTAGTTTTTTCCTTAAAGGAAAAGCTAGTTTTAAAAGTGCCATAGGCTAAGTAGAGAATATAGGTCGCTCCAATCCAACGCAGGATAGGTTCAATAGAGGGAATGGCCGTGAGAAGCAGATTAGAAAAAAATCCACAAAGCAAAAGCAGTAAGAAAAATCCGGTAATAATTCCAAAGAGGTAAGGCCTAGTTTTTTTAATTCCAAAATTAATACCCATAGAGGCGCAGCTCAGGTTATTAGGTCCTGGGGTGAAGGTAGTAATCAGAGCGAAGGGAATCAAAGCACTAAAGTCTATTAAGTTCATTTTTCTTCCCTCCCCGATTATTTATTTTGAATTATAATTTTTGGATTCAGGCAGTAAGTAAAAGTGTTTATCAATTTACAGTAAAAAAGTTCTATTGTCAAGAAATTTACATAAATTTACATAAGTTACAAAACCTGCTAAAATTAAAAATGTTTAAGAATAGTTAAACTTATTATATAATTTAACCGAATAATGGGTGAACTCAAGGATGATTTAAAAATAGAATATAGATAGGGTAAGGCATGAGTAAAAAGATTAAAAATGTCTGTGTATATGGTGTAGGAGGCGTTGGTGGATATTTTGGCGGGAAGATAGCTTATGAAATTAGTAAAGGTAAGCATGCTATACAGGTCTATTTTATAGCCCGAGGAGAACATTTAAAAGCCATTCGAAAACAGGGGTTACATTTACTTACTGATAAAGGAGAATTTGTTTGCTATCCGAATGTTGCTACAGATAAGGTAGAACAAATTCCTATCCCAGATTTATACTTATTGTGTGTAAAAGGGTATGACCTGGATAATACTGTTGCATCAATTTCAAAAAAGATACACCATGATACCATAATTCTTCCCTTGCTTAATGGAGTAGATATCTATGAACGTATCAGGACCAATTTGCATCAAGCGATAGTTTCGCCTGCCTGTGCCTATGTTTCCTCTAGTATTGAAAACCCCGGGACGATCAGACAAAAAGGTCCTGAGGGGCAGATCGTATTTGGTAAAGACCCAAAATATGTAGATTATAATTATACGTATCTTATTGAGTTCTTTAATGAGATGGGAATTGGCAACACCTGGTATGATAATCCCTATCCGGTAATATGGGAAAAGTATATATTTATCACTGCGCTTAGTTTAATGACCGCTTATTCAGGAAAAACGATAGGAAAAGTACTCGCTGATGATAAGTTAAAGAGTATGACGGAAAATATTATGAAAGAAGTTGTTTTAATTGGGAGAGCAAAAAATATAGATTTTGAGCAAGATATAGTGGAAAAAACTCTACAAAAAGCCAGGAATTTTCCCTACGAAACCAAGACCTCCTTTCAAAGAGATTATGAAAAAGGGAATGCCAGACATGAGGGAGATATTTTCGGAGGGACTTTAATCCGTTGGGGAAAAGAATATAATATTTCAATTCCCATCATTACAGAGGTGTATGGAGCGTTAATGGCACGGTAAAATTTAAGAGGATCTTACTTTAGGAGGGAGAAATAAATGTTGAAAGAATTAATCCAAGAAGGGTACGGGGTTAAAGAAGATTTAAATTGTGCCGAAACTATTTTGTATGCTGCTAATCAGGTTTATCATCTTAACTTAAACTCAGATTCTCTAAAACTGGCCGCTACCTTTGGTGGGGGGATGGGAATTGAAAGTGTCTGGGGTGTATTGGCTGGTTCTCTTATGGTTTTAGGAAGGCTTTTTATTAAAGAGACTGCTCACAAACATCCTGAAATTAAAGAATTAAGTAAAGAATTATTTGATACTTTTCAAAAGGAAATGGGCGATATTCTGTGTAAACCATTAAAAAATAATAGAGAAAAGGAGAAGTTAGTATGAGTGAGATTATTGACTACAAGATTTATGGGGATGACATGCAGATTGTGGAGATTGAATTAGATCCAGGTGAAGGGATAAGGGCTGAAGCAGGGGCAATGATGTATATGGACGAAAAAATAGAAATGCAAACTTCTACTGGAGGAGGCTTGTTTAAAGGATTTAAACGTATAATCACTGGTGAGTCTTTCTTTATCACCACTTTTCTTAATCAGGGAAATGGAAAAAGTCATATTGCCTTTGGAGCCCCTTTTCCAGGTAAGATAATTCCTCTGGAGATAGATAAACTGGGCGGAAAATTTTTATGCCAGAAAGATTCTTTCTTATGTGCGGCGAGAGGGATTGAAATTGAAGTAGCCTTTACTAAAAAGATTGGAGCCGGACTTTTCGGAGGAGAAGGTTTTATCCTGCAGCGATTGGAAGGCGATGGGTTGGCTGATCGAATTATTGCCGCCTCTCGTTTTCATAAAAGAGAAGAACAAAAGGGCATTGCAGGTTTCGGCGGTAACATTTTAGGTGGAATATTAGGGGGAGATAAAAAATTTTAAATTATTAATCAAGGGCTTGACAGCAGGAAGTACTAAAGGATAAGATAGGTCATTAATAGAAAATATTTAGTTAGATTAAGTTTTTATTCTTCTGGAAGAAAATATAAAATAAAAGGGAAGGTTAATATGAAAATACTTCTTGTTTACCCTGAGTATCCAGAGACTTTCTGGAGCTTTAAATATGCCTTAAAGTTTATTTCTAAAAAAGCGAGTCTCCCACCTTTGGGGTTGTTAACTGTAGCTGCCTTGCTTCCTAAGGAATGGGAGAAAAAGCTGGTAGATATGACCTTAATAGAATTAATTGATAGAGACATTAAGTGGGCTGATTATATATTTATTAGTGCTATGTCTATTCAGAAGGAATCTGTGAAGAAGATAGTTGATAAATGCAAAAAGTTAGGGGCTAAGATAGTGGCAGGCGGTCCACTTTTTACCTCTGAATATGAAGATTTTAAGGAGATAGATTATTTTGTACTTAATGAAGCTGAAATTACTTTGCCTTCTTTTTTAAAAGATTTAGAAGAAGGACATCCTAAACATCTTTACACTTCGGATCAATGGGTAGATATAAAAAATACACCTATTCCACTTTGGGAACTAGTTGATCTAAATAAATATGCCACTATGTGCATTCAATATTCTCGAGGTTGTCCCTTTAATTGTGAATTTTGTGATGTTACCTTACTTTTTGGGCATAAAATGCGGCTTAAAATTAAAGATCAGATACTCGCAGAATTAGATAGTCTCTACTCACGGGGATGGAGAGGTGGAGTATTTATTGTCGACGACAATTTTATCGGCAACAAGAGAGAGTTAAAAAACGAGGTACTTCCCGCCATAATTGATTGGATGGAAGAGCGAAAACATCCTTTCTCTTTTACTACTCAGGCTAGCATAAATCTATCCGATGATGAGGAGCTTATGCAGTTAATGGTTCGGGCCGGATTTGGTTCAGTATTTGTGGGTATTGAGACTCCTAATGAAGAGAGTTTAGCTGAATGCAACAAATTGCAAAATAAAAATCGTGATCTAATAGCTTGTGTTAAAAGGATGCAAAAATCTGGTTTAATAGTTAATGGAGGATTTATTGTGGGCTTTGATAATGATCCGCCTTTAATTTTCGAAAGAATAATTGAATTCATTCAAAAAAGTGGAATTGTAAGTGCTATGGTCGGATTATTAAATGCTCCTCGCGGCACCAAACTTTACCAGAAACTGGTTAAGGAAAATAGATTGCTTCAGGAAGCTTCTGGTGATAATACTGACCTTTCTATTAACTTTATCCCTAAAATGAAATATAAAACGCTTATTGATGGTTATAAAAAAGTATTAAGTACAATTTATTCCCCCAAATATTACTATGCACGTCTCCTGACCCTTTTAAAGAATACTAAACCTTTACAAAAAAATAAATATCAATTCCATCTTTATTATCTTACCGGATTTTTTAAATCTATCTGGCATCTGGGTATAGTAGGGAAGGAAAGAACTTATTATTGGAAACTCTTTTTCTGGTCTTTATTTCGACGCCCACAACTTCTTCCTATGGTAATAACCTACGCTGTATATGGATTCCATTTCCGTAAGATTTACGAAAATTATTAATTATACTGGTAACAAAAGTTTTGACTGAACTTGACATCTATGTTATAATTTTAAAAATGAATATTTAAAAGCTAAGCGTGGGAGAAGTAGCAGATTACAAAATTGGACAGAGAGTCGTTTATGGTGAGAATCGACAAAAGATTTTAAATAATTTGTGAAATGGACCCACAAGCTTCGGGCTAAAAGGGCTAAAATAGCCTGAGTAAGTTTTGACGGATTTTTCCACCGTGAAAAGGAAAAGTATATCGGTATATAATTAATGTACTGGTATTCTATAGAGTAGGATTTTCTAAATAAAAATCCTATTAGAGTGGTACCACGGAATTAACCTTTCGTCTCTCAGAAATGAAAGGTTTTTTTATTTACAATTTATATTATATACCCATATGCCATATAAGAGGAGTTTAATAATTAAGACTGTATATTATATTAATTTATTAGACTCAATAAGGGTGGCACCGCGGAAAAATAGCTCTCCGTCCCTATTATTAAAATAAGCTGGGATGGAGAGCTATTTTTTTAACCAAGGAGGTGCAATATGTTCATATTACGTAATTGGCCCCCTTAAGGGGGCAAAGACTATTTTCAAAAGAGAGTAATAGAAATAAAAGAAAACTTAATTAGAGAAAATAATTTTAAAAATAAAAGGAGAAAAAGATGAAAAGAGTTAAATTTGTTCTTGATGAAAAAGAAATGCCGACTACCTGGTATAATATTCTGGCCGATTTACCTGAATCACTTCCACCTCCTTTGCACCCGGCAACCAGGAAACCAATTAAGCCTGATGACCTTACTCCCTTATTCCCCATGGCTTTAATTGAACAGGAAATGAGTACCCAGCGGTATATTGAAATTCCGGAAGAAGTACAGGATATTTATCGAATGTGGAGGCCAACTACCCTTTATCGGGCCTGGAGATTAGAGAAAGCATTGGATACACCGGCTAAGATTTATTATAAATATGAAGGGAGTAGTCCTTCTGGAAGTCATAAACCCAATACTGCAGTAGCTCAAGCTTACTATAATAAAAAAGAAGGAATTAAGCGAATAACTACTGAAACGGGAGCAGGTCAGTGGGGTAGTGCCTTATCTTTTGCTGGTGCCTGTTTTGGTCTGGAGATTAAAGTATATATGGTTAAAATCAGTTATATGCAAAAACCTTATCGTAGAGTAATGATGCAGACCTGGGGGGCAAACTGTATTCCTAGTCCTTCTCCTGATACCCAAGCCGGGAGAGATATGTTGGCTAAAGATCCTGATTGTCCCGGAAGTCTTGGTCTGGCTATTAGTGAGGCGGTAGAGGAGGCCGCTAAGCGTGATGATACCCATTATTCCTTAGGAAGCGTATTAAATCATGTCTTGCTGCATCAGACTATCATTGGATTAGAATCAAAGAAGGTTATGGAACAGATTGGTGAATATCCCGATATTATTATTGGATGTGTGGGGGGAGGATCAAACTTTGCCGGTCTTTTCTTACCATTTTTAAAAGATAAAATTGAAGGGTTGAAGCCTGATTTAAGGATAATATGTGTTGAACCGGCAAGTTGTCCGACTTTAACCAGGGGTCCTTATAGTTATGATTATGGTGATGTAGCTGGGCTTACTCCTTTATTAAAGATGTATACTCTGGGACATGGTTTTATTCCTCCACCAGTTCATGCCGGAGGTTTGAGGTATCATGGTATGGCTCCTATTATCAGTCATTTACTTAAATTAGGATTAGTTGAAGCACGAGCAGAACACCAATTGGGGACTTTTCAGGCTGGAGTGACCTTTGCCAGAAATGAAGGTATTATTAGTGCTCCGGAAACCAACCATGCCATTAGAGCTACTATCGATGAAGCACTTAAATGTAAAGAATCTGGAGAGGCAAAAACTATATTATTAGGTCTTAGTGGACATGGTCATATGGATATGGCTGCATATGAGGCTTATTTTGCCGGAAAATTAAAAGATTATGCCTATCCTAAGGAAAAAATTGAAGAAGCCTTAAGAGAATTACCAAAAATTTAAAATAAAATATTTAGGTAAGGGGATTTTTCTATCTTATTTTACTCTAAAACAATAGAAATTTCCCCTGCCTGAATATACCAAATCAAGAAATTTCCTTTTTGAAAAACTACTATTATAAATAATGGTTGTAACCCAAAAAGTAAACAAACCTGTCCTCGACCTGATTGGGGAATGGTAATGTAGGGGTCGGATTTATCCGACCCGCTTATTTACGGGTTCGATAAATCGAACCCCTACAATATAATTATAACCAAAAAATTATAATTTACTATAAAATTATCTACAACGCACT
>NZ_PFKO01000087.1:607-1289 GCF_002784285.1 Candidatus Infernicultor aquiphilus | reverse complement strand
ACATCAAAGAGTTGGAAAAGGTTTTTTAAAATTAAGCAGGATTTTTAAAAATTATGTAGAATGTTTTATTGTGAAGAATATTAAATAAATATTATATTTTAAGGTATAGGAATTTAAATAATTCCTATACCTTAAATAAGGAATATGATTTATTATTATGAAGAATATTAAAGACAAGATATTCAAAGGTGTAATAAATATTGAGGTAAGAGCGAATTAAGGGGTTTTCAAGGGGAAGAATTCCCCTTGAAAATCTTGATAAAGTAATCGAAGAAGTGAAAACTCAAAAACTTATAAGAAGGAGGTGAAATAGCATGACGACCACCTGGTATTGGATTATAGGAGTTGTAATTGTAGTAATAGCAATATATCTAATCTGGGGTAGAAAGAAAAAAGATAAGAAGTGAGCTTCTTAATTAACACAAGATGGTAGAATTACTCTGGCTCAAGTTGTCGGTAATTTGAAAAGTCTTTGCAGCTAATATATAGAATGTGGAAATTATAAAATAATTAATAAAATGAGCAGATTAAGAGAGGGCATTTAAAGCCCTCTCTTAATTTTGGGAATACTAACGACTAAATTACGCGATACTCAATACGTTATACACGATACGAGATAAAAAGAAGATAAGAGGGAAAAATTGAGAGTAGAAGAAATTTTAACTGGAAAAGAAGGAGAGAA
>NZ_PFKO01000087.1:0-416 GCF_002784285.1 Candidatus Infernicultor aquiphilus | reverse complement strand
CTCTTTCTGGAGTTCGGTCGCTGGTGGCCATGAAACATTTTGGTCTGAACGTTGCCTCAGATAGCTTTTTACCTTCTGCCTATATTGAGCCTCGCGCAGGTTTTGTGATTATAGTAGCTGATGATCCAGGGTGCTGGAGTTCGGTTCAGGAAGAAGAGGATACCCGCTATTTCGCCCGCCTGGCAAATGTTCCGCTCATCGAACCAGCTACTCCAGAGGAAGCAAAAGAATTTGTAAAAGAAGCATTTATTATTTCAGAAAAATTTAGAACTCCGGTTCTTTTTAGAGAGACCACCAGGGTGGCCCATACCTCGGAAGCAGTAAAATTAGCCAGAATTAATCCTCCTAAAACAAGGGGCGAATTTAAAAAGGACTATAAAAAATTCTATACTTTCCTGCCGAGAATAATTGAAATT
>NZ_PFKO01000310.1:2807-3025 GCF_002784285.1 Candidatus Infernicultor aquiphilus | reverse complement strand
GCGGATGTGAAAATGGTTGTCCCTCTTGTGTGGGTCCTATTGATGAAGTGGGAATAAAGGGTAAAGAGAGTGCTCTTTTAGTTTTAAAGGAGGCTTTAAACTGATTATGGATCTACAGGAACGGCTGGAAAAGATCGCTCAATTAAAAAGGAATTTAAATAAAATTAGTCAATTACCAAAAGAGAAAAGCATAAAGATAGTAAAAAACGAAGTAAAAA
>NZ_PFKO01000310.1:0-2797 GCF_002784285.1 Candidatus Infernicultor aquiphilus | reverse complement strand
GCTGTCGGGAAGATTTATTTCCACCCCTTTCGGAGATAGTTTTGTCCGAGAAAATTATTTTCCTCAAGATTATAAATGTGGCGAAATTAAGCTTTTTCAAATTTTTCAATCTTCTACCCAGACTATTTCTAGTTTAGCGAGGGATGCTAAATTAAAAGAGATAGATATTAATAAGACTATTTTTTTGGATACGGAGACTACCGGGTTGGCCGGAGGAACAGGAACTTACATCTTTCTTATAGGAGTAGGATATTTTGAAGAGGACCAATTTTGTGTTCGACAATATTTTATGCGGGATTATAATGAAGAACGAGCACTACTATCAGCGGTAAATGATTTACTGGGCAAGTTTAAAGCTGTAGTTACTTATAATGGTAAAACCTTTGATCTTCCTTTAATGGAAAGCCGTTATATTATGTCTGGAATGAAGATAAATTTAGAAGACCCTTATCATTTCGATCTTCTTTACCCCGCTCGCCGTTTATGGAAGAGAAGATTAGAGAGTTGTTCCCTCTCTACGGTAGAAAGAGATATATTGAAGGTTAGTAGAACTGATGATGTACCGGGATATCTTATCCCCGAGATCTATTTTAGATATTTAAAGACTAGAGATGCTCGAACCATGAAACCAGTCTTTGAGCATAATTTACAAGATATTCTCTCTTTAGTGGCATTAGTTAGTAAAATGTGTTTTCTGGTAGAAGATCCTTTAGAAAATGCTGAATATGGGATGGATATTTTTAGCGTGGGTAAGATATTTGATGCTGAAAAGAAATATGACCAGAGTACTTTATATTATGCTGAAGCTTTAAAACACAATTTATCAGAGGAAGAGGTTTTAGAAGCATTAAAGTTAGGTTCTTTTGCCTATAAAAGGCAGGGGAAATGGGAAGAAGCAGAAGAAATGTGGAAAGAGATAATAGAAAGAAGCTATGGTTTTGTCTATTATCCTTATGAAGAATTGGCCAAATATTATGAGCATTACTTGAGAGATTATCAAAAAGCAGAGCGGATGGTAGAAGAAGCTTTGAATATGGTAGAAAATATGTTTCTGAGAGAAAAATTGCAATATCGCTTAAATCGAATAAAAGGTAAAAAAAGGTGCCAGGCACTAAATTTGTCATAAGGTAAAAAAAGGTGCCTGGCACTAAATTTGTCATAGTCGTAAAGGAGGAAGAGATGGAGAAAAAGAATTATACCATAAAGGATTGGCCGGATGAGGAAAGACCAAGAGAGAGGTTAGTTAAGTATGGTGTAGATTATTTGACAGATGCTGAGTTATTGGGAATAATATTGGTGAAAGGCTATCAAGGAAAAACTTCGGTGGATATTGCTAAAGAGCTATTAATAGAAAATGGGAAAAGTTTAAGAAAATTAGATTCTTTGAGTTTTTCAGAGATGATTTCTGTTAAGGGAATAGGTATGGCTAAATTTGCTCAGATAAAGGCAGCTTTAGAGATAGGAAAAAGGCTCTTAAGGGAGGCCAGTTCATCTAAAAAGAAAATCCATAATGCTGTTGATTTGGTAGATTATTATGGACCAAATATGAGAGATTTAAAAAAGGAAATATTTAAGATAGTATTGTTAGATGTAAAAAATAAGATTATCGGGGATATCGATGTTTCGGTAGGAAGTTTGACCGAAAGTATTGTCCATCCCCGCGAAGTGTTAAAAGAGATAATTAAGGAATCTGCTGCTTCAGTTATATTTTTACATAATCATCCCAGCGGAGAATCAAATCCCAGCAAAAATGATATAGATATTACAGAACGTTTAACGGAAGCTTGTGACCTGATTGGAGTAAAAGTGCTGGACCATATAATTTTAGGAGATGATAATTATACCAGTTTTGCCCAAGAGGGCTTATTGAAAAAAGTAGGGGCAGACCTTGTGTCTGCCTTAAAAGGAGTTAGCAATGCATGAAAAGTAATTTATCCATAAAATTTTGTCCCTATTGTGGTTATAAATTAGCCAGAAAAATGTTAGAAGGAAGGAAAAGATTATTTTGCCTAAAATGTGGCAAAATATATTATGAAAATCCTATTCCGGTGGTAGCAGTAATAGCGAGAGATAACCAAGGCAGAATATTATTGATAAAAAGGGGGGTAGAACCCTGTAAAGGTGAATGGGCATTGCCCAGTGGGTTTATGGAAATAGAAGAGACTCCAGATCAAGCGGTTTTAAGGGAATTAGTTGAGGAGACGGGATTAGAAGGAAAATTAAGAAAATTAATAGGAGTTTATTCTAATAAGAGTAAGGTTCATGGTTATATAGTTACTATAATCTATGAAGCAGAGATAATAGGAGGTAACCTTTGTGCTGGTGATGACGCAGAGGAGGCAAAATTTTTTAACTTTAACCAGCTTCCTTCCCTGGCATTCCAATCTCATGATGAAGCGTTAAAGAAAGTTTTGCACGAATGATGAAATAATAAAAGAGGAGGTGAAAATAATAATGAAAGAAGTGAACTTTTACAAAATAAAGGACTTAAAACCTAAAGAAGTGATAAACGGTTCAACTATAAAGACAGTAGCAAATGAACATACCATGTTTACCTATTTTGAATTTGGTCCCAATCCGATGATGCCAAAACATAAACATCCCCATGAACAAATTTCTTTAGTTCTGCAAGGTTCAGTTAAAATGACTGTTGGAGAGCAAGTAAAAACTCTAAAAGTAATGGAAGGGGTAGTAATCCCTCCTAACATTGAGCACGAAGCGATAGCTTTAGAGTCAGATACTAAAGTATTGGATGTTTGGTATCCCTTAAGAAAAGACTATCTTTAAAAAATGAAAT
>NZ_PFKO01000272.1:0-3049 GCF_002784285.1 Candidatus Infernicultor aquiphilus | reverse complement strand
AAGAAGGTAGTTATGTTACTCATACTCTGATAACTGAAAAAACCTTATTTAGATTTTTAGCCGATGTTATTCCTTTACCGTCCCCCTTGCCCGATCCTTCAGTAATAAGCTTTGGAGATTTTTTAATGTTTTGTGGAGTATTTAGTTTAATTCAAAATGCAATGTTGAAGAAAGAACAGAATCCAGAAACCTAATTAGTATCGAGTATCGAGTATATAGTATGTAGCAAAGAAATAAAAATCAGAAATCAAAATATATATTGTATAGGGTTTATGTTTTAACTAACGACTAATTTACTATACGCTAAACGCTACCCGCTATACGCTAAATAGGTTTTGAATTTTGAATTATAGTTTTCCGTTTTTCGCTTTAAGTTTTTAGATTAATAATGAGATTGCCACGGATAGCATAAAAATAAAAATTTAAACAATAGAATGAAAAGGAAAAGATAATTATGTTTGAGCTAGTAAAAAAAATATTTGGCAATTCTAATGAGAGAGAATTAAAAAAGCTACAACCAATTGTAGATAAGATAAATAGTTATGAACCAAATATTTCAAAATTAAATGATGGGGAATTAAAAGACAAGACTGCTGAATTCAAAGAGAGATTAAATAAAGGGGAAGCCCTAGATAACATTCTCCCAGAAGCCTTTGCAGTAGTTCGGGAAGTAGCCAAACGAGTTACTAAAATGAGACCTTTTGACGTTCAACTTGTTGGAGGAATGGTTTTACATCAAGGAAAGATAGCAGAAATGGCTACTGGAGAAGGTAAAACATTGGTGGCTACAATGCCAGCGTATTTAAATGCTTTAAGTGGTAGTAATGTTCATATCGTTACCGTAAATGATTACTTAGCTAAGCGAGATAGATATTGGATGGGTACAATTTACGAATTCTTGGGATTAAAGGTAGGCTTGATTCAACATGACATGAACATCGATGAACGGAAGAAAGCCTATGAAGCAGCTATAGTCTATGGGACTAATAATGAATTCGGTTTTGATTATTTAAGAGACAATATGGCAATTCGATTGGAGGATGTGGTTCAAAAAGGATATCATTTTGCTATTGTTGACGAAGTGGATAGTATTTTGATAGATGAAGCCAGGACTCCTTTAATTATTTCTGGTCCTTCTGAGGAATCAACTAAGATATATGAACAGATAAACAGAATTGCTACTCGGTTACAGGAAGATACAGATTATAAACTATATGAGAAAGAAAAGACGGTTGCTCTAATCGAAGAAGGAGTCACCCACATTGAAGGATTGTTACAGATAAATAATCTATATGATGAAAATAATATGAATATACAACATCACATTATCCAGGCTTTAAAGGCACAAAGATTATTCAAGAAAGATGTTGATTATATAGTAAAAAATGGAGAAGTGATTATTGTAGACGAATTTACTGGTCGATTGATGTTTGGAAGACGATATAGTGATGGTCTTCATCAAGCCATTGAAGCAAAAGAAGGAGTAGTAATTGCTGGTGAAAATCAAACTTTGGCTACTATAACTTTTCAGAATTATTTTAGATTATATAAAAAACTTGCTGGTATGACCGGAACTGCTAAGACTGAGGAGGAAGAATTTATCCACATCTATAATCTACCGGTAGTAGTTATTCCTCCTAATAGAAGATTAATTAGATATAATTACTCAGATATAATCTATAAAACTGAAAGAGAAAAATTTAAAGCAGTTATTAGAGAGATAGTTGAAATTCATAATCTAGGGAGACCTATTTTGGTAGGGACAGTATCGATTGATAAGTCTGAAAGATTAAGTAAATTATTGAAAAAAGAGAATATTGAACATAATGTTTTAAATGCAAAAAATCACGAGAGAGAGGCAGAAATAGTTGCTCAAGCAGGTCAAGAGAGGAGGGTAACTATTTCTACTAATATGGCTGGACGAGGAACTGATATTGTCTTAGGTAAAGGGTTGGCTGAATTAGGGGGTTTACATGTAATTGGAACAGAAAGACACGAAAGTAGACGTATCGACAATCAATTAAGAGGGAGATCAGGAAGACAAGGAGATCCTGGTTCTTCCCGTTTTTTTCTTTCTTTAGAAGATGATCTTATGCGACTCTTTGGTTCTGATCGGATTTCTGGAATTATGGAAAAATTGGGCATGCAGGAGGATATTCCCATTGAACATCCTTTGATTACTAAATCGATAGAAAGTGCGCAGAAGAGAGTAGAAGGTAGGAATTTTGAAATAAGAAAACAACTTTTAGATTTTGATAATGAAATGGAATACCAGAGAAAAGTAATCTATGAACAACGGAGAATGGTTTTAGAAAGTAAAGATATTAAAAAATATATTTTAGAAATGGTAAAAGATACAGTTGAAAATATCTTAAAAAACTATACTAATAAAGAAATATATCCCGAAGAATGGGATTGGTCAGGACTTAAAGAACATATTGACCAAATCTTCTCTTTTTCATTAGCTATTCCAAAAGAGGAAATCCCCAAATTATCTATTTCTAAATTACAAGATATTTTAAACGAAAAGGCTTTTAAAATATATGAATTACGAGAAAATGAATTTACCTCACCTTTGATGAGACAGATTGAAACAATGATTGTACTACGGGTTGTAGATCGAGAATGGAAAGATAATTTACGACGTTTAGATGAATTAAAGCAAGGGATAGGATTAAGGGCTTATGGGCAGAAAGATCCTTTAATGGAATATCATTTTGAAGCCCATAATATGTTTCAAGATATGGTAAACAGTATAAAAGAAGAGGTAGTTAAATTTATTTATAAAGTCAGAATAAAAAAAGAAGAACCTCGAGGTATTAGCCAGGTGAGAAGAGAAAGACCTGCTCCCATGGTTAGTAATTCAATAAAAAATCCATCTTTTATTAAAAGGGAAAAATTGCAGGAAGAAGGAAGGGAAAAGAAGAAAAAAATAGGAAGAAATGATCCCTGTCCTTGTGGAAGTGGGTTGAAATACAAATATTGTTGTGGTAAAAATGAGTAATACAATTGAAAAACTATACCGGAGTTTTAAGAAACAAAAATTAAG
>NZ_PFKO01000171.1:0-13029 GCF_002784285.1 Candidatus Infernicultor aquiphilus | reverse complement strand
AAGTTAAAATAGGAATATTAAAAGCATCACAAAATCTGATAAAACGAGAGGCTTTATCGGAGGCATTAATATCTAAACAACCAGCTAATACTTTTGGTTGATTAGCAATAATACCTATAGAATGACTATTTAATCTGGCAAATCCAGTAATGATATTTGTGGCGAAATAAGATTGGGATTCAAAAAAGTCCCCTTCATCTACAATATATTTTATTACATCTTTCATTTCATAAGGTTTATTAGGATCTACCGGCACAATATTTAATAAAGCCTCTTCCATTCGATTAGGATCATCCTTATTTTCTACTATCGGAGGATTTTCTAGATTATTAGAAGGGATAAAACTGATCAATTTTCTTACCATCTGATAAACTTCTTCTTCATTCTCAGCAGCAAAGTGAGCTACTCCACTCTTTACATTATGAGTCATTGCTCCCCCTAACTGCTCTGAGCTTACTACCTCACCGGTAACTGCCTTTATAACTTCTGGTCCAGTAATATGCATTATCCCTATATCCTTTACCATAAATACAAAATCCATTATAGCAGGAGAATAAACTGCTCCTCCAGCAGCCGGCCCAACAATTATGGATATTTGGGGAATTACTCCTGAGGCAATAGTATTTCGATAAAATATTTGCCCATAGCCACTTAAAGAATCCACTCCCTCTTGAATACGAGCACCACCAGAATCATTAATACCGATACAAGGTGCCCCCATCTTCATAGCCATATCCATTATTTTGCATATCTTTTTAGCATGCATTTCTCCTAAGGAACCGCCCATAACCGTGAAATCTTGAGCAAAGACATAGACCAACCTTCCATCAATAGTCCCATAACCAGTTACTACCCCTTCTCCAGGAGCTTCTACTTTATCCATATCAAAATTAATGCATCTATGCTCAACTAAAAGGTCCTGCTCTACAAAACTATCTTTATCTAAAAGGAAGTCAATCCTTTCTCGAGCAGTAAGTTTACCTTTCTCATGCTGAGCTTTTATTCTTTTCTCTCCGCCGCCTGCCTTTGCCTTTTCTTCTTTTTCTCTTAAAGTTTTCATTAAATCATTAATTGAAACTTCCATTAAATTATCCTACCACCTTTCTCCAGTCCTGTCAGGATAGGGTCCTTTGACAGGTTTATATAGTACTTTTTTGTAGGGGGCGGATTTATCCGCCCCGATTCCTTGCGGGTTCGATAAATCGAACCCCTACACCACCTATTCAATTCTATCCGCTAAACGCTAGAATACAAGATACGAATTAGACTCAGACGGGTTCGATACCTGCCTGTGCGTGCCTGCCTGTGCGTGTCCGCACGCAGACAGGTTCGCACGCAGACAGGAATCGAACCCCTACTCATCACTCATCACATATTACTATTTTCTACTGACTTCTATTTTCTCTACTCATTTCTTTCGCTTAATTCAATAAGAATTCCATTAGTACTCTTAGGGTGTAAAAATGCTATCTTAGTTCCGCCTGCACCATATCTTGGCTTTTCATCGATCAATCTAATTCCATCCTCTTTCAGTTTTTCTAATATCTTTTCAAGATTATCCACTCTAAAAGCGATATGTTGAATTCCTTCCCCCTTTTTTTCGATAAATCTCGCCACAGGACCATCAGGTGAAGTAGATTCTAATAATTCTAACTCACTATCTCCTAAGGGTAAAAAGACAACTTTAACCTTTTGTTCTTCTATAATTTCTTCTCCGACAACTTTTAGACCAAGTATATTGCTAAAAAGCTCACTGGTCTTTTCAATACTTTTTACAGCAATTCCAATATGATCTATCTTTTTAATCATTTATTCATACCTCCTTGAGTATAAGAATGTATTAATATATTTGATAGTTTCTTTACTGCCGTATATGGATCTTCTTCACGTTTTACTATCTTAGCTGCTATCTTATTCAAAAATCCATTATTAATCGAAGACGAAAGTATTTCCTTCCATTTTTCCTGGATAAGGTCAAATATCTCTTTCTTAGCACTCTCCTGACGTCTTTGTTCTAACTCTCCACTTTCATTTAGATATTTTAGATGATTATTAATTTCCTGTAAAAGTTCTTGTATTCCAATATTATCTATAGCTATAGTCTTTAAAACAGGTGGACGCCATTTGCTTTTTGGGTTGAAATCCAACATCATTTCTATTTCGGTCACCAAACGTTCACAACCTTCTTTATCCGCTTTATTAACTACCAGGATATCTCCAATTTCCATTATCCCGGCTTTTATGATTTGAATGTCATCTCCCATCCCTGGCATGGTAATTAGTACTACCATATCAGCTACTTTAACTATCTCAACTTCTGCTTGACCTACTCCCACTGTTTCAATGAATATTATATCCTTACCTAAAGCATCTAAAATCCTAACCGTTGATTGGGTTGCTGGGGATAGTCCACCTAAATTGCCCCGCGTACCCATACTTCTTATAAAAACACCCTGGTCAGTACTTAAATCTTGCATTCTAATTCTATCTCCTAATAATGCTCCCCCCGTAAATGGACTGGTAGGGTCTATAGCTACAATTCCTACAGTTTTACCCTGCTTACGTAAACTTTTAGTCAGTTGATCAGTTATGGTGCTTTTTCCTGCACCAGGAGGGCCGGTTATACCAATTACTAAAGCATTGCCGGTATAACTATACAGCTCTTTTAAAATATTTTGAGCCTGGTTAAAATCATTTTCTGCTAAAGTTATTAGCTTGGCAGCAACTTTACGATCACCATTAATTATTTTTTCTATCATCTCCATAAAACACATATCCTAAAAGTAAAAACTTAAAACGACCTGTCTGCGTGCAACGCACAGGCAGAGAAGCGAAAAACTATAATTCAAAATTCAAAATTTGTTTATTAGTTTTAAGCTTTGCACTTTGGTTTTGCGTATTGCGTATTGCGCTCTTAGCTTTACGCTATCATTTATTTTACTTTTTCCTGAATAAATTTAATTATATCCTTAGTATTAGTCCCGGGAGTAAATACTTCGGCTATACCGATTTTTTTAAGTTCATAAATATCTTCTTCCGGAATTACTCCTCCTCCAATTACGACTATATCTTCCACCTTATTTTCTTTTAAAAGTTCCATTATTCTTGGAAAAAGATGGGTATGGGCTCCTGACAAAATACTTAATCCTATAACATTTACATCTTCCTGGATAGCAGTTTCAACGATTTGTTCAGGAGTTTGTCTTAATCCGGTATAAATTACTTCCATTCCAGCATCCCTTAGGGCTCTTGCTACAATTTTTGCCCCTCGATCATGGCCATCTAGACCAGGTTTAGCTACTAGTACTCTAATCTTTTTTTTATCCATATTTTAAAACCTCTACCTTTTAAAGCTTTATTGACTCTTTATATTCACCAAATATTCCTCTAAGTATAGTGCAAATTTCCCCGAGCGTAGCATATGATCTAACACAATCAAGAATAAAAGGCATTAAATTAGCTTCTGTTTGAGCAGCTTTTTCTAATGCATTTAAAGTTGCTTTTACTTTATGGTTATCTCTGCTTTCTTTTAGTTTTTTAATCTTCATTAATTGATGATGTTCAACTTCTGGATCGACTTTTAGTAGACCTTTAGGTGGTTTTTCTTTAATTCTAAATTTATTTACTCCTACTACTATTCGTTTGCCTTCTTCAATCTCTTCCTGATATCGGTAGGCACTATTCTGAATCTCTTGTTGCATAAATCCCTGTTCAATGGCGCGGGAAGCACCACCTAACTTATCGATTTTTTCAATATATTTTAATGCTTGCTTTTCAATATCATTAGTTAAAAATTCAATATAATAAGATCCAGCTAAAGGATCAATTGTTTCAGTTACGCCAGTTTCGTATGCTAAAACTTGCTGAGTTCTAAGAGCAATTCTTACCGAACCCTCAGAAGGTAAAGCCATAGCCTCATCTCGAGAATTAGTATGAAGAGATTGGGTTCCCCCTAATACTGCTGCAAGAGCTTGCATGGCAACTCGGATAATATTATTGTCTGATTGCTGAGCAGTTAAAGTACACCCAGCGGTCTGAGTATGAAACCTTAGCATTAAAGATTTTTCATTTTTAGCTCCAAATCTCTCTTTCATAATCTTTGCCCATAACCTACGAGCTGCTCTAAATTTTGCTACCTCTTCCAATAGATCATTATGAGCATTAAAGAAGAAGGATAACCTGGGGGCAAAATCATCTACCTTTAATCCAATATTTATAGCTGCTTCGACATAAGCTATTCCATCAGCTAAAGTAAAGGCTACTTCTTGAACTGCCGTTGCTCCTGCTTCTCGAATATGATATCCACTAATACTAATGGTATTCCATAAAGGCATTTCTCGAAAACAAAATTCAAAAATATTAGTAATTAATCTCATGGAAGGAGCTGGAGGAAAGATATAAGTTCCTCGAGCAATATATTCTTTTAAAATATCATTCTGAATAGTTCCTTTAAGTTTATTTAGAGAAACCCCTTGTTTTTCTGCTACTACAATATACATAGCTAAAAGTATATTGGCTGGAGCATTTATGGTCATTGAGGTACTCACTTTATCTAAAGGAATCCCATCAAATAGCATTTCCATATCTTTTAAGGAATCTATGGCTACTCCTACTTTTCCTACTTCTCCCAGTGCCATAGAATGATCCGAATCATATCCAATTTGAGTGGGTAAATCAAAAGCAACACTTAATCCGGTTTGTCCTTGTTCTAGCAAATATTTATAACGCTTATTTGATTCCTCGGCCGTACCAAAACCTGCATATTGACGCATGGTCCATAGTCGACCTCGGTACATAGTTGATTGAACGCCACGGGTATAAGGATATTGACCAGGAAAATTTAACTGTGTATTATAATCAAATTCTTCCAAATCTTCAGGAGTATAGAGTCGAGCAACTTCTTTCCCTGAACCAGTAACAAACTTATCTTTTCTTTCAGAAAAAAATGGTAGAGTGTTTTTTAAAGTATTACTCTCCCATTTTAGTCTTGATTTTTTTATTTTATTTATCTCCTCTGCATTGAACATTTCACACCTCTCAATTATTTAGTACAGTATATAGTATTTCCTTCGGGATCGATTCGTCGAGACCCAACCATACTAAACTAAAAATTTACAGCGAAAAACCATAATTCAAAATTCAAAACTTTTTATTTGCCTTGTCTTTTAATTTAATTTTAAGTTTTAAGCTTTGGTTTTACGCTTTACTTTATATACCACTTTGTTATGCAATTTTTTTTTAATATTTTAAATTGTAAACAAAAATATTTATCAAATTAACATTTATACCAGTTATATATTCTAATTCCCTTTTAAGGTTTTCTTGAATTTTTAATCCGACTGAAGGGATATTTTCTCCATATCGAAGTATTAGATTAATATTGACCAGAATGCCTTCCTCCTGGATATTGATTTGGGACTTACCCAATTCTACAACTTCTTTAAAATCTTTTAGAGTATAAACAATTATATCTAAAATTGCATTTTCAGATACATATAACTTCCCATAATAACTAAATGGTGGTCTTACTATTACCCTCTCGCCAATTTTTTTATTACTATATCTACGTTTATAAAATATCTCTAATGATTCCAATATATTTACTGGAAATTTTCTCTGCACTTCAATTCCCGGTAAAGGGATAACATGTCTACCCTCTTTTAACCTACTGAGTTTTGCGTCTTCAATTTCTTTTTCTGTGGAAATATCTTCAATTTTTAAAATCCTCTTAAAAGGAGGCAATCCTAAAGTTTTAATAATTTTATCTATCATTCTAACTGAAGTTCCTATAACCAATATCTTAGCTGGTTTAGTTTTTTTTATGGCCTCCATTACTTCTTGAGCATGAGTAGTCTCTTCAAAAATAGCTCTTCTAATAGCCTGAATTCTGTTCTTTTCTTTTTTGGCAGAATATCCAGCTAATATCTTATCTTTCCTAATTAAAAGTCCATCATCGATTATATAGTTTATATTATATTTATGAGCAACCAACAGGGCTTTATAACTTTTCCCCGTCCCACTTCCCCCTATTAAGGCAAATATTTTCATTTTTCTTTACCTCGTACTAGCATTTTTTGTATATCGTATAGCGAGTAGCGTTTAGCGTATAGTTAAATAAGCATTTGTAGGGGGCGGATTAATCCGCCCCGCATTTTTACGGGTTTGATAAATCAAACCCCTACACATCACTCATTACATATTACTATTTTATTCTGGCTACTGACTCCTATTCTCTTCACGAAATACGAGATACTAGATATTATATACTAAATTTTTCTTGAGTATTTTTAATTAAAAATTTTTATTTCTTAGGTTTTACCCAGCCTCTTCCTTCTATTGCTTTAGCCACTCGTAGAATAGAGATAAAATAAGCTGCATCACGAGTATAGCATTTCTTTTCCCTGGCTAAATCTGCTACCGTTTTAAAAGCACCAGTCATAATATTATTCAATTTTTCCAAGACCTCATCTTTTGGCCAATAATAATTCATATTATTTTGAACCTGTTCAAAATAAGAAACAGTTACCCCACCAGCATTACAAAGAAAATCAGGTATAACATAGATACCTTTCTCTTTTAATACTTCATCTGCTTCTAAGGTAGTAGGAGAATTAGCTGCTTCAGCATACAGCTTAACTGAATCAAAATTAATCTCATTTACATTATCCTGAGTGACCGATTGACCTAAGGCTGCTGGAATAATAACAGTTACTTCTTTCTTTAACCAGGCATCACCAGCTTCTTGTTTCCAACCAAAAGATTTAGCCTTTTGGGGATCAATAGTTCCAAATTTATCTAAAGTACCAGGGGCAAATAAATTTTTAGGATCAATCCCTTTTTCACAACTATAAGTATAGGCTTTTTTAGCATTAGAATCCCAACAAGCAACCGCTACTACTTTGCCGCCATATTGGACAAATTTCTCCACCGCATAACAAGCAACATTACCTGCACCTTGAATAGAAGCAGTAGCAGCTTTAAAATCGATACCCAATCTCGAGAGAGCTTCTCTAACACAATAAATCACTCCGTAACCAGTAGCTTCAGTTCTGCCTAAAGAACCTCCTACTCCTACCGTCTTACCAGTAACAAATCCAGGTTTCCTGCTTCTAGTAATAGTATCATATTCATCCATTATCCAGAGCATATCCTGGGGATTAGTAGCGACATCTGGGGCAGGGACATCCATTTCTGGGCCAACAAAATCATAAACTCTTCTCACCCAACCCCGGCAAAGCCTTTCAGTTTCTCTAGCGGACAATTCTCTCGGATCCACGATGATTCCACCTTTAGCTCCTCCTAAAGGGATATCTACTACCGCACATTTCCAGGTCATCATAGTAGCTAAACTTCGTACCATATCAATGGTTTCATCTTTAGCGAAACGGATCCCACCTTTGGCAGGCCCCCGTGCAGTAGAATGTTGAATTCTAAAACCAGTAAAGGTTTTAGTAGTACCATCATCCAGATCTACCGGAATAGTACATTGTAATTGCCTTTCCGGTTCTCTCATAAATGCTCGTAAGGCAGGATCAAGATTAAGTTTCTCTGCATTATGATCAAATTGAGCCTGCACCATTTCGAAAAGATTCATTTCTTTAGACATTTTATTAAAATCCTCCTAAAAATAATTTTATTACGCTTTACATATTTTATTTTTTTCTCAAACTCTTACCCAAAGATAAAAATTCGTTGATTGCTCTTGCGGCTATTTTGCCATCTCCTACTGCTGAAATTACCGTAGCTGAACCCCGAACTATATCTCCGCCAGCATAAATTCCTTCTTTGGTAGTAGCTTTAGTCTTTTCATCAGTTATGAAATAACCCCATTTATTAGTTTCAACTCCAGTGGCACTTCGAGCTATGATGGGATTGGCAGAAGTACCGATAGCATCAATAACCATATCTACTTCAATAGTAAAATTAGAATTTTCAATAGCTCTAGGACTCTTTCGGCCTGATTCATCAGGTTCACCTAATTCCATCTTCAGACATTCCATTCCGCTTACCTTGCCTTGCTTATCTCCTAAAATCTTAACCGGAAGAGTGAGAAAATTAAATATTATGCCCTCCTCTTCAGCATGATTTACTTCTTCATCTCGAGCTGGCACCTCTTTTCTTGACCTTCTATAAACAATATAAGATTCCTCTGCTCCCAACCTTAAAGCAGTACGCGCCGAATCCATAGCTACATTTCCTGCACCGATAGTAGCTGCTCTTTTTCCAATTTTAATAGGTGTATCATATTCGGGAAAGGCATAAGCCTTCATTAAGTTGGAACGGGTAAGAAATTCATTAGCAGAATAAACATCATTAAGATTTTCACCGGGAATATTCATAAATCGAGGCGCACCAGCTCCATTAGCCAGGAATATAGCATCAAAATCTTGAGCTAATTTATCTACACTAATGGTTGCACCAACTATAAGATTAGTTATTACTTTCACTCCTATTTTTTCAATTTCATTTATTTCATATTTTACGATCGATTTAGGTAGTCTGAATTCTGGAATACCATAAATTAGCACCCCTCCTGGTTTATGAAGTGCCTCAAAAAGGGTTACTTTATAACCTAACTTAGCTAAATCAGCCGCACAAGTAAGTCCGGCTGGGCCAGAACCAACTATCGCTACTTTTTGATTCTTTCTCTTTAATTCTGGTAATCTCCCGTGGACGTTATTCTCTCGAGCCCAATCCGCGACAAAGCGCTCTAATCTGCCAATAGCTATAGGTTTTTCCTGTTTTTGCAAGATACAGTATTTTTGACATTGCTCTTCCTGAGGACATACCCTCCCGGTTATAGCAGGAAGATTATCGGTCTTTAGTATTTCAAAATAAGCTCCAGCAAAATCTTCCTCCACAATCTTGGTAATAAATTGAGGGATATTAATCTCAGCTGGGCAACCCTGCATACATTTAGGAATTTTACACTGGAGGCATCTTTGGGCTTCATAAATAGCTTGTTCTTTGGTATAACCTAAAGGGACTTCTTTGAAATTATAAATCCTCTCTTTAGGCTCTTGTTCAGGCATAGGCACTTGAGTTCTCTTCATTCTTTCTTTAATCGGTATCATCTCCGCCATTATTCTGTCTCCTTTCCATATCTACAGGTATGAGTAGGTTTATGGTAAATTCCCCAAGATTTTTGTTCCTGCTCTTGGTAGCGAGTCAATCTATTGGCAAATTCTGACCATTCTACCAATTGTCCATCAAATTCAGGGCCATCGGTACAAACAAATTTGGTCTCCCCATTAATAGTAACTCTACATGAACCACACATTCCGGTACCATCTACCATAACAGAATTTAAACTAACTATAGTCTCTACCGAATATGGTTTAGTAGTCTCACAGGTTACCTTCATCATTATTGCTGGGCCAATAGTCCATACTTTCTTTATTGATTGATCCTTATCTAAGATCTCTTTTAAGACTTGGGTAACAAAACCTTTTCTCCCATAACTACCATCATCAGTAGTTACTATCAATTTTGAAGAGGCTTTCTTTATCTCTTCTTCCATGATAATGAGATCTTTGGTTCTGGCTCCAATTATAGAGATAACTTCATTACCGACCTCTTTTAAGGCACGGGCAATGGTATGGATACAGGCGATTCCTGTACCTCCACCTATAGTTATTACTTTTCCATAAAGGGCAATCTCAGTCTTTTTACCTAATGGTCCAATGAAAGAATATAGTTTATCTCCTTCTTTTAAAGTAGAAAGTTCTTCGCTAGTTTTACCTACTATTTGAAAAACAATCCGAATTAATCCTTTCTCTCGATCAAAATCGGCTACCGTTAAGGGAATTCGTTCTCCTTTTTCCTGGATCATCAAAATTATAAATTGACCAGGTTGGACCGATGAAGCTACATCTGGGGCTTCTATCCACATCGAATAGATAGTATCATGTAATCTTTCCTTTTTAATTATCTTATACATTTTTCCTCCCCAATTTTATTAGTATTTATCTTCGCATTTTTCTGATTTTAGATCTTTAGCAATATCAAATCCTAAGAGTAAGGCCTTTTCATTTACTTCTTTTACTTTGGAAGGAACTCTGGCACAAACAGCCTTTTTAATGGCTTCTGTTGAAACTACTTCGGTTAATCCTACAATTATTCCTAAGGAAATAATATTGGTAACTAATTTAGTTCCTAATTTTTTCAGGGCAGTCTCAGTAATGGGAAATTGGTATACCTTTGCAGAGATAGAAGGAATTTGGGTTACCATTGAAGAATCAGCCACTAAAATACCATCTTTAGTTAAATTTTTAACGTACTTATCGCAAGCTGCTTGGGTTAGGGCCAAAAGGATATCCGATTTTATAACTTTAGGATAATCTATTGGATTATTACTTATAACTACCTCTGACCTGCTAGCTCCTCCTCTGGCTTCTGGCCCATAAGATTGGGTTTGGACTGCTTCTTTTCTGTCATATATGCCAGCTGCTTCTGCCAGGATAATACCGGCTAAAATTAATCCCTGGCCACCAGCTCCACTTAAACAGATTTCAATCCTTTCTTTCATTATTCATTACCCCCCATTTTTTGAGCTTTTTTGATGATCTCATTATATCGTTCATTATATTCTGGCCTATCTATATCCAAAAATTCACCAATAACAAATTTCTCCTTCCTTTCCTCTACAGAAAGGTTCTCCCAAGCTTTTTTAGAAACAGCTATATCTTTTATCCATTTTAGCATCTCTACCGCTGTGCGCATTTTATTCATTTTACCAAAAGATATAGGGCAATCAGATATCATCTCTACTACTGAAAATCCTTTTTTATCTAAAGCTTTCTTCATTAATGAAATTGATTGTCTAACATGATAAACTGTTCCTCGGGCTACATAACTTGCCCCTGCTGCCATAGCCAGACTGGTTAAATCGAAAGCTTGGTCAATGTTCCCATAAGGGGCAGTAGTACCAAACCTACCGGTAGGAGTAAGAGGAGAATATTGTCCTCCAGTCATTCCATAAATCATATTATTAATAATGATGGCAGTCAGGTCAATATTGCGTCGAGCAGCGTGGATAAAATGGTTTCCTCCAATAGCAGAGCAATCACCATCTCCCATAACTACCACTACTTTTAAATCAAGATTAGCCATTTTTATTCCGGTGGCAAAGGGTAAAGCCCTACCGTGAGTGGTATTCATACTGCAAAAATCTACATAACCAGTAATTCGGCTGGAACAACCTATGCCAGAAATCATTACAATTTTATCTCTATCCCACTTTAAATCATCTATAGCCCGTATTATAGCTCCTAATACGATACCATTTCCACATCCAGGACACCACATATGAGGAAACATCTCTTCTCTAATATAATCATCAATTACTGTCTTCATTTGCTTATCTCCTCCTGAATTTTCCCTAATATTTCTATCGGATTAATTAATTCACCATCCACTCGGCTGTAAGATACGACTCGACATCTTCCTTGAGCAGCTCTTTCTACCTCTAACACCATCTGTCCTAGATTCATCTCTGGAACGATAATTAAATCAACCTGTTGAGCCAATCTATTTACTTCTTCAAAGGGGAAGGGCCAAATGGTCAATAATTTTAATAATCCTACTTTTAGTTCTTCTTCTCGAGCTAATTTTACCGTCCTTTCAGCAGCTCTTGCCACCGAGCCGTAAGCAATTAAAGCAATCTTAGCATCATCTAAAAAATACTTTTCATTAATTATAATATCCTTCACATTCTTCTGAATCTTATTATGTAAACGCCTTATAAAAGCATCTATTTCTTGGGAGTTAGAAGTAGGTAAACCTTTATAATTATGAATTAAGCCAGTTATATGATAACGATACCCTTCACCAAAGTTAGCCATAGGTGGGACTCCATCTGAATCGGGTTTAAAAGGTAAATATTCTTCGGGTGGAACAGTAGGTTTTTTCCTATCTATTACTTCAATATCTTTTTGGGTCGGTATTTCTACTTTTTCTCTCATGTGGGCAATTACTTCATCAAGAAGTAAAATAACCGGAGTTCTATATTTTTCACTAAAATTAACTGCTTTAATGGTTAAGGTGAGAATTTCATTAACGGTAGAAGGAGCCAGGGCTATAATGGGGTGATCTCCATGGGTACCCCATCTTGCTTGCATCATATCACCCTGAGAAGGCTTAGTAGGTAAGCCGGTACTTGGCCCTCCTCTTTGAACATCTACTACTACACAGGGTATTTCATTTATAGCAGCAAAACCTATATTTTCTTGCTTCAGACAAAACCCCGGTCCGGAAGTAGCAGTTAATGATTTTAATCCAGCTATAGAGGCACCAATTACCGCAGCCATACTGGCTATCTCATCTTCCATCTGAATGAATTTTCCTCCCAGGCGGGGCAACCTCCGAGCCATCCCTTCGGCTATCTCTGTAGAGGGGGTAATGGGGTAACCAGCAAAAAATCTAACTCCTGCTAATATTGCTCCCTCAACACAGGCTTCATTCCCTTGTAATAACTTTATATTTTTTTCCTTTTTTAAATTATTCATCTTTCTCTTTCACTCCTTCTACTGTAATAGCAAAATCTGGGCATCTCAATTCACAAAGGTTGCATTTTATACAAGCATCAATATTTTCAGGGATAGGCTTCCCTTGATTATCAGGAATTAAAACATCTTTAGGACAAAATTCGATGCAGATACCGCATGCTTTACACCATTCTCTGTCCACTGATATCTTTACTGAATTATTTTGGTAAATTTCTACTAATTTTTTCTGCTTCATTTTTTTTCTATCCTACCTCCTTCACTTTTAAGATCTAAAATGGCTAATTTTAACATATTTATAGAACCTTTATCGGGAACATAAATAAACTCAATAAGGGGAGTTTGGGGGGAAATTAATTTTTCTACTTCCTTTTTTCTTCCGGGAGAGGTGATTATAATATCTAAATCTGCTAAAAATTTCTTTAATTCATCTTTACTATTAAAGGTAGCAAATTTAAAACTTAAACATTTTATACCAGCTTTTCTGATAGATTGAAAAACTCTTTGAGCAAATTTATCGGTAATA
>NZ_PFKO01000120.1:13018-13296 GCF_002784285.1 Candidatus Infernicultor aquiphilus | reverse complement strand
TGAAAAGATAAAACCATTAATCAAAGAAACTTCTATCCCTGGTGTAATCGGTGAAATAGGCGGTTTTGGTGGATTATTTTCTTTAACCGGACAAAAATACCAGGAACCAGTATTAGTTTCTGGCACTGATGGAGTAGGTACCAAACTAAAGATTGCTTTTGCCTTGAACAAACATGATAGTGTGGGGATAGATTTGGTAGCCATGTGTGTTAATGATATTATTACCTGTGGAGCAAAACCTTTATTCTTTCTGGATTATATCTCTATGGGTAAATTGT
>NZ_PFKO01000120.1:0-12910 GCF_002784285.1 Candidatus Infernicultor aquiphilus | reverse complement strand
GAGATGAATATGATTTAGCTGGTTTTGCAGTAGGTATTGTAGAGAGGAGTAAAATAATTGAAGGTAAAGGGATTAAAGAAGGAGATTTAGTGCTAGGATTAACCTCTAATGGATTACATAGTAATGGTTTTTCTTTAGTTAGAAAGGTTTTATTTGAATCTAACAAGTATAAGATAGAGGATAAAATTTCTTCTTTTAAAAGGCTTTTAGGTGAAGAATTACTAGTACCTACCAAGATTTACGTTCAACCGATTTTGCATATCAGTGAAAAATATAAGATTTTAGGGATAGCCCATATTACTGGAGGAGGAATAATAGAAAATATTCCTCGTGTTTTACCAGAAGGAATTTCCATCCAGATAGATCAGAAAAGCTGGCCTAAACCTTACCTTTTTTCTTTAATTCAAAAGGAAGGAAATATTTCTGATCAGGAGATGTATCATACCTTTAATATGGGTATCGGGATGATACTAATTGTCCAGGATAATGAAGTTTTAGAGATAATAAAAGAACTTAAACTGATGGATTGTGATTCTTATATTATCGGTAAGGTAATAAAAGGTAATAAACAGGTAATAATTTAGGTGAATGACAAAAAAGGTGCCTGGCACCTTTTTTTACCTTTTTAAGGAGAAAGGGTTAATGATTAATGTTGGGGTGCTGGTTTCAGGCAGAGGGACTAATTTACAAGCTATAATTGAGGCTATCGAAGAAGGTAAAATTGAAGGAAAGATTAAGATTGTGATTAGCGATAATCTTGATGCCTATGCACTTAAAAGAGCTGAACAGCATAATGTTGAAACTCAATATATTAACCATAAAGAATTCAAAAACAGAGAAGATTATGATAAAAAAATTGTAGAGACCTTGAAAAATAAAGAAGTTGAACTGGTAGTTTTAGCTGGATACATGAGGATTTTAAGCTCTTATTTTATCAAAGCTTATAAGAATAAGATAATAAATATTCATCCTGCACTACTCCCTTCTTTTCCTGGCTTACGAGCCCAGAAACAAGCGGTAGAATATGGAGTAAAAATTTCTGGTTGTACGGTGCATTTTGTCGATGAGGGGATGGATTCGGGTCCTATTATTTTGCAAAGTGCAGTAGAAGTAAGCGAGGATGATACGGAAGAATCTTTAGCGGAAAGAATTTTAAAGGAAGAACATCAAATCTATGCTCAGGCAATTCAATTATTTTCCCAGGGTAGATTAATTATTAAAGGCAGAAAAGTTTTTATTAAAAAATAATTTAAATTTAAAGTAGGATATAGAAATATTAGGTTGATTAAAATGAAAATATTAGTAATAGGAAGTGGTGGAAGAGAACATACTCTGGTCTGGAAAATTAGTCAAAGTCCGAAAGTTTCTAAAATATTTTGTGCGCCGGGTAATGCGGGGATTTCTCATTTAGCTCAATGTGTAGATATCGGCGAGGATAATATGGTAGGATTAGCTAATTTTGCTCAAAAAATGAAGATTGATTTGACTATAGTAGGACCAGAATTGCCTTTATCCCGGGGGATAGTAGATGAATTTGATAAACTAGGTTTAAAAATATTTGGTCCCAACCAAAAGGCTACTCAGATTGAATCAAGTAAGGTGTTTTCTAAGTACTTAATGAAAAAATATAATATCCCTTCAGCTAGTTACGCGGTCTTCCAAGATATTAAGCAGGCTTTTGATTATGTTAAACAACAAGCCTTTCCTTTGGTAATAAAAGCAGATGGGTTAGCTGCCGGGAAAGGAGTATTTATTGTCCAGGGCATAAAACAAGCCCAAGAGGCTTTAGACTCTTTAATGAAGAAAAAAATATTTGGAGATGCTGGTGAATATGTAGTTATTGAGGAATTTTTAGAAGGAGAAGAGATATCCATTTTGGCTTTTAGTGATGGAAAGACTGTACTACCTATGGTTCCCTCCCAAGACCATAAAAAAATATTTAATCAGGATAAAGGACCTAATACCGGAGGTATGGGAGCTTACTCTCCGGTTCCTTTTTATAATGACCTATCCAGGGAGACAGTTTTGCAAAAAATTTTAAAACCAACCATAGAAGGCTTAAAAAAAGAGGGCAGAGAATATAAGGGGGTACTCTATGCTGGGTTGATATTAACTAAAGAAGGACCTAAGGTTTTAGAATTTAATGCCCGTTTTGGTGATCCAGAAACTCAAGTCGTATTACCAAGATTAGAAACAGATTTAATAGAAATATTTAATGCAGTAATTGAAGGTAACCTTCATAAAATCAATCTTAAATGGAAAGATAATGCGGTGGTCTGTGTGGTGATAGCTTCTGGGGGATATCCGGGTAAATATCAAAAAGGAAAGGTTATTGGTGGTTTGAAAAATTTAGAAGAGATGAAAGATATTATAGCCTTTCATGCTGGTACTAAACTTCAAGATGAAAAGGTAGTTAGCTCAGGAGGAAGGGTCTTAGGCATAACTGCTTGGGCTGACACTATCTTTAAAGCTAAAGAGAAGGCTTATGAAGGGGTAGAAAAAATATATTTTGAAGAGATGTATTATCGAAAAGATATTGCTCTAAAGGGTATAAAATAAAAAATTCTAAGGAGATGGTTTTCTTACCTATCTAGAGATGGATAAAAGGGAGAGAAAAAATGACCAAAGTAAAAAGGGCTTTAATTAGTGTTTCAGATAAGGAAGGGATTATTGATTTTACTAAAGGTTTAGAAAAATTAGGCATTGAAATAATCTCTACCGGAGGGACTGCTCAATTTTTAACCGAGAATCAAGTAAAAGTAAGATTAGTTTCTGATTTAACTAAATTTCCAGAAATATTAGAGGGGCGGGTTAAAACTCTGCATCCTCTTATTTTTGGGGGAATATTAGCCAAAAGGAACGATCCGACTCATAAAAAAGAAATAAAGGAACAACAGATAGGATTAATAGATTTGGTAGTAGTAAATTTATATCCTTTTCAAAATACTATTTCTAAAAAGGAAGGAGTTAATTTAGAAAAGGCTATAGAAAATATAGATATAGGAGGTCCTTCTCTTTTGAGGGCAGCAGCTAAGAATTATCAAGATGTAGTGGTAGTAATAAATCCCCAAGATTACCTGGTAGTTTTAGAAGAACTAACCAAGAACCATGGTGAAATATCTTTAAAAACTAAAGAGAGATTAGCAGTGGAGGTATTTGAACATACTTCATTCTATGATGGAATAATTGCTCAATATCTAAGAAAAAAACTGACTAAAGAAGCAAACCTTTTCCCGCCTACTTTAAATTTAATTGGCGAAAAAGTTTCCGATTTACGTTATGGAGAAAACCCTCATCAACCTGCTTCTTTCTATAAAGAAATATTAATCGAGGAAGCCAATCTGGGGAATGCCATACAGTTAGGAGGGAAAGAATTGTCTTTCAATAACCTTGTTGATCTTAATGCAGCTTTAGAAATAGTTAAAGATTTTAAAGAGCCCACGGTGGTCTTTATAAAACATACTAATCCTTGCGGTCTGGCTAGTGCATCTACCATTGAAGAGGCTTATCAAAAGGGATATCAGGGAGATTCTTTATCGGCTTATGGAAGTATTGTTGGGGTTAATCAGAAGATAGGAGTAAAACTTGCTGATTTAATTAATAACACTACTTTTGTGGAAGCAATAGTAGCTCCTGATTTTGAGAAAGAAGCTTTAGATATTTTAAGACAGAAAAAAAATCGTCGCTTAATAAAAGTAGGAGATTTAGACAAAAGAGATCCTTCACTTAAAGATATAAAAAAAATAATAGGTGGTTTTTTAATTCAAGAATTAGATTTAAAAGATCTTAACCTAAATGATTTAAAAATAGTTACTAAGAGAAAACCAACTAAAGAGGGATTAGAAGAACTTTTATTTGCCTGGAAAGTAGTAAAACATATCAAATCGAATGCTATTGTTTTGACTAAGGATAAACAGATAGTTGGAGTGGGAGCTGGGCAGATGAGTAGAATAGATGCAGTAAAAATTGCTATTAGTAAATCTGGAGGGCGTTCTAGGGGTAGTTATCTTGCCTCCGATGCTTTTTTCCCATTTAGAGATGGAGTGGATGAAGCAGCTAAAGTAGGAATAACTGCCATTATTCAGCCCGGTGGATCAAAGCGAGATGAGGAAGTTATAGAGGCTGCCAATGAAAATAATATCGCTATGGTTTTTACTGGAATAAGATGTTTTAAACATTGATTTTAACTAATTAATTTATCTTGATAAACTGTACACTGATAACTGAAAAAACTTTCCCAAAAAAGAAGGACTTTCAGAACCTTTTGTCGAATATAAAAAAGGTGGTATATAAAAAATCAATCTTTTTTCATTTTTTTTAAATTATTTTAATAATTTTTGCCATACTGTAGTCAAATCCATGTGCTATAATTATAAAAACATTTCTTTATATTCCTCTCCTGGAGGGAGAGGGTGTGGGTGAGGGGGAAAGTAGGGGTAGGATTTATCTGACTAATTTTACTAAAATATAAAAATATTTTTTCTAATATTAAAATATTCGGCCAAGTTTGTTAATGTAGACAGTCTATATCGATAGATATAGAAAAAACAAAGGGGTGATAAATAAAAAGGAGGTAGATTTTTGTTAATGCATTATTTTGAATTAACCACAACCGCGTATCTTTTAAAAAATATAGCTTTTAATGAAGTGAATGAAAAAATAGCACAGCTTATTAATAAGGCCATGTTAAATGATGAATGTTTAACCATAAAACACGAAGAGAATAAATTTAAAAATTATGTTTTTGATTCTCTTTATCCACGAGAAGAAGATAAAATTTACAAAGCAGATAAAATTTATGTTTTCCGTATTCGGAGTTTAGAGGAATATTTTATCAATAAGATCAAACAATTATTTCCTAATACTACTACTGACTATTTTAAGGTCATTACCGGTGAAATTAAAAAATATGAGCAAAGACCCATAAAAGAGCTTTACACGATTACCCCGGCGTTGGCGACTATTGGGAAAAATATTTACTGGATCCCCGGTGATGACATTAAGGTTCTAATCGAAAGGATGAATGCAAATTTGTTTAAAAAATATAAAAGTTATTTTGAAGTTTCATTAAACGAAGAGCAATTATTTTTTGAAAAGATAAAAATTCTTAATAGAAAACCATTGGTCTATAAATATAAAAATACTAATCTATTTGGAAATAAATTTAAAATTGCAATTAATGATGACGAAATTTCACAGAAATTAGCTTTTATGACTTTAGGAGTCGGACTATTGGAGAAAAATTCAACTATTGGCATGGGTTTTTGCATTGAAGGGGGGGTTGAATTTGGAAAATAAGTTGAAAGAAGAGATAATTGAAAAAATATTTTATCCAAAAGATATTTTTTTCAATAATGGAATAGTTAATTTATATGAATATTTAACGCAAAAAAATATTGAAATTTTGCAAGAAGATCTTGCTAATAATTCATTAAAATTAAAGTTTAATAAATCTGATGAGATAAAAATCTTCAACTCTATTATTTCTGAATTTATTATTAATAATAGATTAGTTATTTTTACAAAAAATGATAGATTATATTGGGATAAAAATCGGAATGATTTTGTAAAAGATAAAAGAGTAGACATTCCTTCCGGAGTAAGAAATGAAAAGAAAAATATTCTATTTAGAGAAAAATTAAATAAATTAGGTTTTACAAAAGAAGAAATAAGATTGAAATATGATAATTATCCAGATAAAAAAATTAATAGTTTCTCCCAAATAGTAAGTAAAGCTGGAGATGTAATTATTCATAAAGAGCATAATGATTATATAAGCCAATATATAAATGAAGTATTATGGAAGGATCAAAACAATGAGATAAGCCTTGATTCAAAAATACATACTTTTGAATGGGGACCAGGGCCTTTCGCAGATATGTTACCTAATAAAGGTGAAAAGCTTGATAAATGGGATGCTTTAATTTATTGGTTTGGAACAAGGATAAAAAGATTTTATAATTCAAATTTTTATCTATATATAAATTCTAAAGATTTAGAAGATTTATTTAATTTTAAAAAGGAGTTAAAGATAGATGATGAAAAGATAAAATATAAGGATGACAAAACAGAAGAGATAAAGGCAATTCCTACAAATATTGACTTTAGAAATCAACTTTATAAAAATGATGGAATAAAAAATCCTTATTTTTATATTTCTAATAGTGAAGCAGAGTTTGAATTAAAATTTTTTATGTATTTGTTTTCTCTTATTTATCATATTGAAGATAGTTATGAAAAAGAACTAGAGGAAAGACGTAAGAATAGGAAAGAAAAGCTATATGAGACTTTAAAATATATTACTTTTTTTACTTATACTCAAGAAGGAGATATGAAATCTTCGTTAAATGAATACTCAAAAGCATATAAACTGGTAAAATTTTTAAAAATATTAAAAGAATATAGAATAGAAAAGGACAATAAAAACATTTTCACTTATTTATCAGAATTAATAACCACTTTAAACCTATCTAAGAGCAATAAAGAGCTTAATTTAAACATTAAGTCTTTTGCCAATAACTTGCTTAACTTTAAAAATTTAAGAAAAAATTATTTAGAGGCATCTTTTGATGTGTTAAAGAATGATAAGGGAAGGTTAGGAAGGGAATTATATATTTTTGAAAATCTTTATCTCAAAGAAATAAAAAAGGAGGATTTAGAGATGGATTTACATAGAAAATCTAAAATAATCGGGGAGGGGATAGGAAATTTTGAAGCGCAAATAGATGATAAAAATCTATTATTTACTTTAAGAAATATTAAAAATCATAAACAACTAATTTCTTATTTTAAAAATTTTAAATTTGAAGTTTTAAAAAATCAAGAAAAAGCCAAATTAAATTCAGAATTTTTAGATTCTTTAAGAAGTATTTTAGAAGAACTTGAGCAAAAAACTGAAAATTGGGAATTGGCAAGGGATTATATCGCGATATATGCTATAGATAAATATAAAAGTAGTTCATATGCAATGAAAAAAATATAGGAGGTAAGTAATAAAATGAGATTTTTAAACATAGCTTATATATCAAAAGTAAATATTGCTTCTTTAAACGGGAGTGAGGGAACCGGAGGAAATATTGTTGCTATAAAAAAAATCACCAATAATCAGGGCGATGAATTTGCTTATATATCCGGGCAAGCTCAAAGACGATATTTAAAAGAAACTCTAAGACAGTTAGGAGAAAATATTTCCGCAGTAAATGAAAAAGGAGAACCTGATTTTGGAGAATATAATGCTAAAATATACGCTTCGGATAAAAGTGAAAAGTTTAAAGATGTGGAACTTATGTATAAAAATTTTTGTGATTTAGATCTGTTTGGGTATATGATGCCTAAAGGTGGAAGAAGATGGTCTCCGGTAAAGGTGGCTCCTATGCTCTCTATTTTACCTTATAAAGGTGAATATGATTATTTAACCAGAAAACAAGCAGTAAAAGACGAAACTAAAAAAAGCGGTAATATCGTGCAGGTAGAGATCGATACACTAAATTTTATGCGAGGTAATATTCTAATTGATGCTGATAAAATAGGCAAAGAAATAAATGAATATAATTATGAATTTAATCAAATATTAAGTGACGAAGATATTAATCATAGAATAAATATATTAATAGAAGCTATTAAAGTCTTTAATGGCGGAGCAAAACAATCAAGACATTTAGAAGATATTTCCCCTAAATTTGTTATAGCCATCTCCCAAAGAGCAGGCAATCCATTCTTGTTAAATGCTTTTAAAATTGATAAATATAATAATTTAGAAGCAAAACCAATGATTGAGGCTATTAAAGAAAATTCGGATTATATTGAAAGCAAAGCAATAGGACTAACAACAAATATTTTTCAAAACGAAGAAGAAATAAAAAATAAATTTCAAGAAATGGGTGTCGAGGTTATCAGTGTGTCACAGGCGCTAGATACACTAAAAAAGAAGAGGGAATAAAGATGAATGTAATTAGATTTAAAGCAGAGGGAATTTTGAATTCCTTTAGAGTTCCTCTATTTAAAACTTATCACCGAACTTTTTTAGCACCTACCAAGACAAATATTATCGGAATGATTACTAATATTATGGGTAAATCTGAAAGGTGGTATTATGAGACTTTAAATGAAAATCAAATAAAAGTATCGGTAGTAATCAATAATATTGAGGGAAAAACAAAAGACCTTTGGGCATATAAAGTATACAAAGATAAAAATGATGGTAGGAGTATTATTAGAAGAGATAGACTTTATAAAGCTATTTATACCATATATCTACTGATCGACTCAGAAGAATTATTTAAAGAAATTCTAATTGCTTTAAAATTTCCAACAAGCATACCTTCATTAGGTTTAGATGATGAACTTGTTAAGATATCTGAGATAGAGGATAAAATACAAATAAGCGAAAATAAAAGCGGGTACATAAATTCTGTTTTTATAGACAAAGGATATTCCTATGATGTAATGATTGAAGATCAGGATAAATTTGTTGAATTTCCGATAGCCAATGAAACTCCTTTATCTTTTAAAGTTGAAATTTCTGATAAAGGATTTCGAAAAAGTAGACAAGCTATGGATAGTTTTAAACAAGTAGAATATCTTAACTGTAAAATAGAATTAAAAAACGTAATCAGCTATACCGATGGAATAAACAGGATGGTATTTTATTGATGGAAATTCTGGCAAAAAGAATAGATAACAAGACTCAGACTTTACAGGAACATACTCAAGAGGTCTTAATTGAAGCAATAAAATTACTTGATAAAGATATGCTTGCTTTTATTTCTAAAAAAACGGGGTATAATCAAGAAAAATTAAAGGATTTAATCTTTTATGCAGTTTATTTTCATGATATCGGAAAAGCTACAGTACAATTTCAAAATACTATAAATTTTAACAAAAGAAGTTGCCATTCTCTTTATTCTGCAAGTATTGTGGCAGGCATATCTGATTTTGAATTAAACGAAAAAGATTGGGTGAATTTATTATTTCTTGTGATTCTTACTCATCATAGCCTATATACTCCTAGACTTTTTTCGGCTGTTAATGGAGATAAGAAATATCAATATAACTTCTATTCTTCAGAAGCTAAAGAATTTTTTAATATGCATAAGGGGCATTATAGAGAAACATTTAAAAAAGAATGTCCTTATGTTTTTACCTACAAAGAGATTGAATTGTCAGAATTACAAAGAGATATAGATGATCATTTAAAAGATGATATAAAACATATTTATAATAAAGAGAAACTTCGTTTATTATATTGCTATGTTCTTGGAATTTTAAATATATCTGATTGGATTGCTTCTTCAAAATTTGATAAAAACACTCCAAAAATTAGATTTAAAAGTATTCCTACTAAAAAATATTTAATAAACAGTCTAAAAGAATCGTTAAAACCAAAGGTATTTATTCCTATGAAATTTCAAGAGATATTGTCTAAGACAAAAGGGAGTGTATTGGTTGAAATTCCTACTGGTGAAGGTAAGACGGAAGGCTCGTATTTATGGGGTATAAATAATCTCAAGGGTATAAATAATAAAATTATTTATACCCTTCCCACCCAAACTACCTCTAATAAACTTTACGAAAGGGCTAGAACTATCTTTAAGGATTGTACAGGATTAGTTCATGGTGCTTCAAGATTATATTTAGAAAAAATATTTACTAATGAAGATGGAGTTGTAACCATTGATTTAAGTAATGAGCTGTTATTTAGTAAAGTCTTTAGTAAACCATTTACAGTCTCTACCATAGATAGCCTTCTAAAGTATTTTATTAATGTAGGAAAATACAATATTGCTATGTTTAATATTTTAAATTCTTTAGTGATTATTGATGAAGTGCATTCATATGATTATAAATTGATGGGATTCATTAAGCGATTCTTGGAATTTGCTCAAGCACACAATATATCTGTTTGCATTATGAGTGCTTCTATTCCTAGTAAAATAAAAGAAATTTTGGGGATCAATGATTATCCTTTAATAAAAGATAATAGGCTATTTAAAAAGAAAGCTAATTATATTTATAAAGTGAATAAGTCTTTAGAAGAAGATATAGATGAAATTATAGAGAATTTTAATATGGGAAAGAATATTTTAATTGTAAGAAATACAGTAAAAAAGTCTGCTGAAACATATAAATTACTAAAAGAGAAAGGAATGAAAGAAATAGTTCTCTATAATGCTAATTTTAAAAAATGTGACCGAATGAAAAAAGAAAATGAGATTTATGAAAGATTGAAAGGTGAAACAAAATTTATTTTAATTGCAACCCAAGTAGTAGAAGTTTCTTTAGATATTGATTTTGAAATTTTGTTTACCGATATCGCTCCCATAGATTCATTAATTCAAAGATTTGGGCGAGTAAATCGTAAGAAACAAAGAGGTTCCTACGGAAGTATATTCATCTACAGCAAGACAGATGTAAAGCCTTATTATGATTATCTTCTTGATATTAGTTTTGATACTATCAAGGAAGGTCTTCATGAAATAAATGAATATTCAAATTGGTTAGACATTGTATATGATAAGTTATTTAAAGATATAAAGCACAAAAATGAATTTGAAAAACTTTTTAATGAAGGGTATCAAGCATATGAAAAATATATGAATATAAATGAAGGAATTAGTAAATTTAATGATACCTATGAATTAAGAAATATTGAATATTCGAAAAGAGACTTTATTCTAAAAGATGATTATGAAAAAAATATATACAAATACGAGAATACCGTTTCTTTAGGCAGTTGGCTTGCGGATAGAAAAAATGGTTATTTGTTGGCGGAAAAAGATATTGATAAAGGCAAATTTTATGATGTATTAAATCTAGATTACAATTATGAATACGGAGTTATAATGCCTGACAAAAATGATTGTGAAAGATTTTTATAACAAAAGGACTAGAGATGAAGATCACCGGTACTTTAATAAATTATTATTTTCATTGTAAACGACAGTGTTGGCTTTTTGGAAACAGAATTAATTTAGAAGACAATAGTGAAGATGTTCGAATTGGTAGAGTATTACACGAACTAAAAGATGAAGAAAAAGATAATACAGAGATAAGTATTGAAAATATAAAGATTGATAGGATAACTAAAGATTATTTAATAGAAATTAAAAAATCTGATGCAGATATAGAGGCAGTTAAATGGCAAGTGCTTTTGTATTTAAAAAAATTAAAAGATAAGGGAATTGATAAAAAAGGGAAAATTGAGTTTATCGAAAAGAATAAGCAAGATAAAAAAATACATTACATAGAACTGACCGATGCATACGAAAAGGAATTAATAGAATTAAGCAATAAAATTAATAATTTATTGGCCACTAAGCGTCCTCCACTGTTAATGCAACAAGCAAAAATTTCCAATAAATGCAAAAAATGTGCCTATTATAGTTATTGTTATATTTGATATTAGAAAGGTAAATAATTTTGAGTATAAATCATACCAGGTATATTACTTCTATAGGTTCCCTAAAAAGAAAGGATAATTCTATAGTATTTAAAAATCAAAAAGGGAATGCCTATTTACCTATAGAAGGAATAAGAGAGTTATTTTGTCTAAATGAGGTTAGTCTAAATAGTAAATTTTTAGATTTTATCTCTAAAGCAGGAATCACTATTCATTTTTTTAATTATTTTGGATATTATAGTGGCACCTTTTATCCTAAAAAGCAGTTAGTTAGTGGTAGATTAACAGTGCAACAAGCACAGGCTTATTTGGAAAGAAGAATAATTATAGCCCGGGCTATAATAGAAGGAATAGCTATAAATATTCACGAAATTTTATATCATTATTATAAACACGATAAAAAACAATTAAAAAATTATTTAGATTGGTTAAAAAAAGATGTACCTCGATTAATAGAAAAGGAAGATAATATTACACATTTGCTTTGGATCGAAGGTTTGGTTTGGCAAAAATTTTATGCCAGCTTTAGGGAATTCCTTCCAGCGAGTTTTCTTTTTAATAGAAGAGTTAAACGTCCGCCGGATAATCCCTTAAATGCTTTAATTTCCTTTGGAAATAGTATTTTATATGCGAAAACAATATCACAAATTTATCAAACTCATTTAAATCAATCGATAAGTTTTTTACATGAACCTGGAGAGGGGAGGTTTTCTTTAAGCTTAGATTTATCGGAAGTTTTTAAACCAATAATTGTCTTTCGAGCCATTTTTAATCTGGTAAATAATAAAAAATTACAAGTTGACAAGCATTTTAATCGTAAATTAAATTATTGTCTATTAAATGATGCAGGAAGAAAAATATTTATTAGCGAATTTGAAGATAGGATAAACATGGTATTTTTACATCCCAAATTAAGAAGAAAAACTACTTTTTTAAATGCTATCAAACTTGATGGTTATAAATTAATTAAATATCTGGCTGAAAATAAGGAGTTTAAGCCTTTTAGTCTAAAGGAGATGATTTAAAGTAGGGAAAAAGATTAATTATAATTATATTTTTGTATTTTACGATATAAATGAAAAAAGGGTTAATAAAATTTTTAAAATTTGTAAAAAATATTTAAACCATCACCAAAAATCTGTTTTTAGAGGACAAATAACTCCGGCCAATATAATTAAGCTTAAGGGGGAATTAGGTAAGGCTATTAATCCTAAAGAAGATTTTATTTCTATGATAAAATTAATTAGTGAAGGTTATTTTACCGAAGAAGTATTGGGAACAAATCCTGATAAAAGCAATTCTATGTTTATTTAATTTTACCAGGTGTTTTTTGCAAATATTGTGCAAAACGTTATGAATAAAGCGTTAAAATAAAATAAAATAAAATTACTTAATTAAAATGTTAGCTTGGTAAAAAATTCAAGAGATCATTATATTTAAAGCTCTTTAAGCAATATGTATATTCTAAAAGTCTATATTTTTCTATAGTTGAACCAAAACATAAGATGTATT
>NZ_PFKO01000233.1:0-13403 GCF_002784285.1 Candidatus Infernicultor aquiphilus | reverse complement strand
TTTTTAAGAAGTTATTTAAATATTTTTCTTTTAGGGTAGGAGTATTTCCTCTTTCCAAAATAATTATAATACAATTAAGGGGAAATTGCAAGAGAGGGGGATAATAGATAAATCATCTTATAAATTTTTATCTAAAAAATACTGGTGAACCCTTAGATCATCAGTTAATTCTGGATGAAAAGATGATACTAAAATATTTTTCTGTTGAGCCATGATAATCTTTCCATTAAATTTAGCTAAAACTTTTACTTCTTTTCCTATCTTTTTAATATAAGGAGCTCTAATAAATACTGCCCTAAAAGGTTCCCCGGCAAAGCCTTCTATTTTCAAATCGACTTCAAAACTATCTACCTGTCTTCCAAAAGCATTTCTTTCCACTACAATATCAATTAAATTAAATCCTATCTGTCTACTATCTTGTATCTCTTTAGCTAGTAAAATCATTCCTGCGCAAGTCCCATATATAGGCATGCCTTCTCTGCCTTTTTTAATAATAACTTCGTCCAAATTATATATCCTGGCTAATTTTCCAATAGTAGTGCTTTCTCCTCCCGGGATGATTAATTTTTCTACTTTCTCTAAATCTTCAATGGTTTTTACTTTAATAGCTTCAAAACCACACCTTCTTATCATGTCTAAATGTTCTTCTACTGCCCCCTGTAAGGATAATACTCCAACTTTCAAGTTAATATACAGCTCCTCCCTACTCTATCTTCGTTTTTTATTTAATTTTTATCTTACCATCCTCTATCTTGCATCCGTTCAGCTGCTGCAATTTGGGAAATCTCTATACCTTTCATCGCTTCCCCTAAACCTTCCGAAACCCGAGCAATAATTTCAGGGTTATCATAATTAGTAGTAGCTTCTACAATTGCCTTCGCTGTCCTTTTTGGGTCGCTTGATTTAAATATCCCTGAACCTACAAATATTCCATCAGCACCTAATTGCATCATTAAAGCAGCATCAGCAGGAGTAGCTATTCCTCCAGCAGCGAAATTAACTACTGGCAGTTTCCCTTTTTGAGCTACTTCTTGTAAAAGTTCAAAAGGAGCGCCTAACTCTTTAGCTTTGGTCATCAGCTCTTCTTGGGGTAAATTCTTTAAAATTCTAATTTCACCCATTACCTGACGCATATGTCTAACTGCTTCTACAATATTACCTGTTCCCGGTTCACCTTTAGTCCTAATCATAGCCGCTCCTTCCCCTATTCTTCTTAAGGCTTCACCTAAATTTCTTGCTCCACAAACGAAAGGAACCTTGAAATTATTTTTATCTATATGGTAATTTTCATCAGCCGGAGTTAGTACTTCACTTTCATCAATATAATCTACTCCTAAAGCTTCTAAGACCTGAGCTTCCACAAAATGTCCAATCCTTGCTTTAGCCATTACTGGTATAGTTACCATATTCATTATCTCTTTTATGATCTTAGGATCAGCCATCCTGGCTACACCACCAGCTGCTCGAATATCAGCAGGAACCCTCTCTAAGGCCATAACTGCTACCGCTCCTGCTTCTTCCGCAATTTTTGCTTGTTCTGCGCTTACCACATCCATTATTACTCCACCTTTTAACATTTCAGCCAAACCTTTTTTTAATTTATAAGTACCCTTCTCTACCATGTACTTTATCCTCCTTTCTGATATTTTCTATTAATCTATTTATTATTATAATAGAAAAAAAATAGAAAAACAAATAATTACTTCTTTTTTATTTATTCTTTTCAAAAGTTAATGCGGCTAAATATTCATACATCTTCCAGCGTCTTAAAACTTCTTCCTGGGCTTGTTTTAGTAATTTTTTAGCAACTTCTGGATTAGTACGAGTAAGCATTTTATATCTATTTTCATTGTAGACATATTCTTCTAAAGGAATGCTCGGAGCTTTAGAATCTAATTGAAAAGGATTCTTCCCTTCTTTAGTAAGATCAGGATTATATCTTAGTAAGGGCCAGTATCCAGACTGGACCGCTAATTTCTGTTGTTCTAAACCATGAACCAAGTTATAGCCATGACTAATACAATGACTATAAGCTATAATAAGAGAAGGACCATTAAAGGCCTCTGCCTCCTGAAAAGCCTTAATCACTTGTGCATCATTGGCTCCCATAGCTACTCGAGCTACATACACATCTCCATAGGAAATTGCCATCATGGCTAAATCCTTTTTATAAGTTCTTTTACCGCTAGCAGCAAACTTAGCAATTGCCCCCAGAGGAGTTGCTTTAGACATCTGCCCACCAGTATTAGAATAAGTCTCAGAATCTAACACCAAAATATTAACCTTACGCCTTTGAGCAATAACATGATCTAATCCTCCATACCCGATATCATAAGCCCATCCATCTCCACCTACAATCCACACACTCTTTTTAGCCAGAACATCGATTAAACTAAGTAAATCTTCTGCTTCTGCTTTTTCTGTTTTTTTCAATTTTTTCTCTAAGACTTTTACTCTATCCCTCTGTTCTTGTAATCCCCTTTCGGTAGATTGATCCGCATTCTTAATTTCCCTAACTAAATCGTCACCTATTTCCGAAGAAAGTCTATCCACTAGTTCAAAAGCATATTCAACTTGTTTATCCAAGGCCAATCTCATCCCTAATCCAAATTCAGCATTATCTTCAAAGAGAGAATTAGACCAAGCCGGACCTCTCCCCTCTTTATTAAACGTCCAGGGAGTAGTAGGCAAGTTCCCTCCGTAAATAGATGAACATCCTGTAGCATTGGCTATAACAGCTCGATCCCCAAATAACTGACTTAAAAGTTTTACATAGGGGGTCTCACCACAACCAGCACAAGCACCAGAGAATTCAAAAAGAGGTTGTAAGTACTGGACATTTCTAACTGCATTAAGTTTTAGTTCCCTTCGGTCAACTTCTGGAATTTCTAAGAAAAATTCCCAGTTTTTAACTTCTTGTTCTCTAATAGGTGGTTGAGTAACCATATTTATAGCTTTTAAGTGGGGGTTGGTTTTATTTTTAGCTGGGCAATTCTCTACACAAAGACCACATCCAGTACAATCTTCAGGAGAAACTTGAAGAGTAAATTTCATTCCTTTAAATTGGGAATTTTTTGGATCAACAGATTTAAAACTATGCGGAGCAGAAGAAAGTAATTTTGGATCATAAACCTTTGCTCTAATAACTGCATGAGGACATACCATTACGCATTTTCCACACTGGATACAGGCATTAGGATCCCAGGTAGGAATTTCTTGAGCAATATTTCTCTTTTCCCATTGAGTAGTACCACTGGGGAAAGTTCCATCTGGAGAAAAGACACTAACGGGCAAATCATCTCCTTCACCAGCGATTATTTTTGCAGTTACTTTCTTTACAAATTCAGGTGCTTCTACCGGTATAAAAGAACGTTCACTTAATTTTTCAGTAGCCTTGTCAGGAATTTTCACTTCATGCAAGTTAGTAAGAGCATTGTCTACGCCAGCAAAATTAGTATTTACTATTTTTTCACCCTTTTGACCGTAAGTCTTCTCTATAAAATTTTTTATAGCTTTTGTGGCCTGTTTAATAGGAATAATATTACTTAAAGAGAAAAAACAAACTTGCATTATAGTATTAATCCTACCCCCTAAGCCTACTTCTTTGGCAATTTTAAAAGCATCAATTACAAATAAACGTAGTTTCTTCTCGATAATAGTCTGTTGAACTGAATAAGGTAGATGGTCCCACACCTCGAGAGCAGAATAAGGACTATTCAGTAGAAATACAGCACCTGGTTGAGCAGTTTTTAATACATCATAACGTTCTAAAAAAGAGAATTGATGACAGGCTACAAAATTTGCCCGATTAACTAAATAAGTAGAATGGATAGGAGTTGGGCCAAATCTCAGATGAGAGATAGTAAGTGAACCAGCTTTTCGAGAGTCATAGACAAAATAACCTTGAGCATAATTATCAGTTTCTTCACCAATAATTTTTATAGAATTTTTATTTGCCCCTACCGTTCCATCTGAACCAAGACCATAAAAAACTGCTCGAGTTCTATCCGTTGGTTCTATGGAAAAATCGGGGTTATAAGAAATACTAGTATGAGTTAAATCATCATTTATCCCGATAGTAAAATGATTCTTAGGAATATCCTTTTTCATCTCATCAAATAATCCCTTGATCATAGCTGGGGTAAATTCTTTAGAAGAAAGACCATATCTCCCTCCAATTATCTTAGGGGTATCTTTAAAATGAGATATTCCCATAGATACGCCTTCTTGAATTGCGGTTACTATATCAGTATACAGGGGTTCTCCAATACTCCCCGGTTCCTTGGTACGATCTAAAGTACTTATAATTTTTACAGTTCTCGGGAGTGAATTAATAAAATGTTTAACCGAAAATGGTCGGTAAAGACGTACTTTTATTAAACCAACTTTTTCTCCTTGTTTCATCAGGTACTCTACTGTTTCTTCTGCTGTCTCAGCTCCTGACCCCATTAATACAATAATTATTTCAGCATCTTCTGCCCCAAAATATTGAAATAATTCGTATCTTCTTCCTACCACTTTCTCAAATTTATCCATAACTTTCTGCACCAGATCAGGGCAGGTAAGATAATAAGAGTTAACTGTCTCCCGAGCTTGAAAGAATACATCCGGATTTTGGGCTGTACCTCTAATAAAAGGACGATCAGGAGAAAGTGCTCTTTTTCGATGAGCCCTTACTAAATCATCATTAATTAAAGATCTCATATCTTCTGGGGTTAAGAGTTCAACTTTAGATTCTTCATGCGAAGTACGAAAACCATCAAAGAAATGAAGAAAAGGCACTCGAGATTCCAGGGTTGCTGCTTGAGCAATTAAAGGAAAATCCATAGCTTCCTGCACCGAGTTAGATGCAAGTAAAGCAAAACCGGTCCCTCTGGTGGCCATTACATCACTATGATCACCAAAGATGGAAAGGGCCTGACAGGCCACCGAACGAGCGGCAACATTAAATACAGTAGAAGTTAATTCTCCGGCAATTTTAAACATGTTTGGAATCATTAATAATAGCCCTTGAGATGCTGTAAAAGTGGTAGTAAGAGCCCCTCTTTGCAAGGATCCATGAGTAGCTCCCGAGGCACCTCCTTCACTTTGCATTTCGGTTATCTGAGGAACCGTCCCCCAGATATTTGGCTTTCCCTCAGCGGCCCAAAGGTCAGCAAGTTCACCCATCCCTGAAGAAGGAGTAATGGGATATATAGTTACCACTTCGTTTAAGTGATACGCTGTATGGGCTGCTGCAGTATTCCCGTCGATAGTAACTTTTTTTCTATTCATCACGCTATACCTCCATTTTTTAAAATACTATTTAGGTTTATAAACTAAAACCTCTTTATTCTATCACCAATAAATCAAAATACTCAATTTCAAAAAAACTATAAAATTAGAAAAATACATTTAATTATTCTAATAGATAGATCATCACCTTTTCTAATTATTTAATTTTTTGTCTACCCATTAAAGCTTGAGTCAAAGTCACTTCATCGGCAAATTCTAAGCTTCCCCCTATAGGGACGCCATACGCAATACGGGTTACCTTTATATTTAAAGGCTCAATTAATCTATTTAAATAAGAAGCAGTAACTTCTCCCTCAATATTAGGATTAGTCGCTAATATTATCTCTTTTATCTTTTCAGTCTTTAACCTTTTTAGTAGACTATCTATTTTTAGATTTTCCGGCTCAATCCCATCTAAGGGAGAAATTGCGCCTTCTAAAACATGATATAAACCTTTATATTCACCCGTATTTTCTATGGCAATCAAATCCCTTACCTTTTCTACGACACATATAATAGATTTATCTCTATTAATATTCTGGCAAATTTCACATACTTCTTGATCAGTTATATTACCACAAATTGAACAATGTTTAACTTTTTCTTTCGCTTCTAATATTGCCTTGGCTAAACTGGCCACTCTTTCCGAAGAATTCTTTAAAATATAAAAAGCCAATTTTTGAGCAGTCTTAGGACCGATCCCAGGCATTTTAGAAAATTCATCAATTAATCTGGCTAAAGGTTTAGTGTACCTAAAAGACACCCTATTTTCTCCTTTTAAAATAAACCGGGAACGTTAATACCCCCGGTTAATTTAGCTATTTCCTGAGCAGCTAATTCTTTTGATTGGCGTATTGATTCATTAACAGCTGCTAAAATTAGATCTTCTAACATTTCTTTTTCCTTGGCATCTATCACATCTGGCTCGATTTTAATTTCTTTTATCTCTTGTTGGCCATTAATTATTATTTCTATTATCCCTCCACCAGAGGAAACTTTTATCTCTTTTTGAGCTAATTCTTCTTTAGCTTCCTCCATCTTTTTCTGCATTATTTGGGCTTGTTTCATTAGAAATTTCATATCCATTATTACTACCTTCCTTCCTCCCCTCTTTAAAATTTTCTATTTTTTCCTCAATAATCGTCCCTTTAAATAAACTTAATGATTCTTTAAGCAATAAATTATCTTCTGAAATCTTATTATTACTTATTTTTTTAACCTTATCTTTTTCCACGGTTACCCTTTCTTCTATTTCTTCTTCCCCTTCATTTTTTGGCTCAGTAACTTTTCTCTTATTTTCCAATTCTACCTCTAATGAAGAGGGATCCTCTTCACCATCATCATTAATAATGCATTCTATAGCTAACGGTCTACCCATCTCTTCTTTAATTAATTCTTGTAATAAAATCTTGTTATTTTTCTTTTCTAAACTCTCTTTATGAAAGATATATTTTTTATTAAATCCGATGATTAGTTTATCATTTTCTATGGTAATTAAATTGTTAACTATGATAAAAGAATAAACAGACATTTTAGTTTTTTTAAGCTTATTTAAAATTATGGGCCAAACTTGATTTAAATCTAAATTAGTGGACACTTCTTTAGTTTGAATAAAGGAACCCTCTTTAGTCTTATTTTGAATCTTCTTCTTTGGTGGTATTTCTTCTCTCGTTTTTACTTTTAGGTTATCTGATTTTACTATATCTTGGTTTTTAGATAAATCTAAATAACCCTCATCTTGGTCTTTTTCAATCTCTTTTGAAGAATAGTCCTCTCCTGCAGTAAATTTAAGAACTAACATTTCCAATAAAATCCAGGGGTTATGGGTATACTTCATCTTTCTTTCTACTTCAGCCAGATAATCAACCATATTAAATAGTTTTCCCAATTTAATTAATTTAGATTGTTTTAATAAGCGTTCTCTATCTTCGGTAAATATCCCCTGAAAATTTAATACTTCTGGTTTGCAAACCTTTATTAAAGACAAATTATGAACATATTCCATTAAATTTTTTATAAATTGAGAAGCATCTCCTCCTAAATCAGCTATTCGGTTAACTATTTCTATCCCTTTAACTGTATTATGATTAATTATGGTGTCTACAAAGTTAAAAAAAACATCTTCTTCAATTATTCCTAACACCTCTCTAACCTTTTGCAAAGTTATCTCTTTACCACAATAAGCAATTATTTGATCTAAAATACTTTCCGCATCGCGCATCGAACCGGTTGAACTTCGAGCTATTATATTTAAAGTCTGACCATCTATTTCTAATTTTTCATCTTTAATAATCATCTTTAACTTATTTATAATATCTTCTAAAGAAATTCTTCTAAAATTAAACCACTGACAGCGGGATAAAATAGTATTAGGAATTTTATGAGGAGCAGTAGTGGCAAATATGAAAACTACATGTGAGGGAGGCTCCTCTAAAGTTTTTAATAAGGCATTAAAAGCCTCTGTAGTTAGCATATGTACTTCATCAATAATATATACCTTATATTTTCCTTCTGCCGGAGCAAACTTTACTTTATTTCTCAAATCCCTAATATCATCGATTCCCCGGTTAGAGGCTCCGTCTATTTCTATCACATCCATAGAATACCCTTCGGTAATTCTAATACATCTCTCACATTTATTGCAAGGATAAGGAGTTGGCCCCTTTTCACAGTTTAGTGATTTAGCTAAAATACGAGCAGTAGTAGTCTTCCCTACTCCTCGTGGACCAGAAAAAAGATAAGCATGAGAAATTCTATTTAAAGAAATTGCATTTATTAAAGTTTGGGTAATATGTTTCTGCCCAATTATATCTTCAAAAACCTGTGGTCTCCATTTTCGATAAAGTGATTGGTATGCCATAAATACTCCCTAATAACATTCTTTAATTCAAGATAGTCAGATATTTTTTTTCTTAGAAAAATACCCAATTTTTACTTTACTTTTGTTAATGATTAAGGTTTAGTGACCGTGCACCTACCTCCGACTTACCTCTCTAAGCGATACTAAAGCAGTTTGCTCCAATCAGGTTTACCTGTGGCACCAAAGAGATTTGCTTACCGCTGCTTCTTTCCAGATCTGACGGAGTTCACAATTCTTTGTCGCGCAGGGCCCAATCTTCATCACTACTTACCTTAGCCAGCCTTAAAAAGATTAAACCTCGAGTAGGAATTCAACCCTGCTAGAGCGGATTGCAGGTTACAGGGCACCGCTATCTCCCCGTTTAGCACGATCACCTAATTTAATTTTAATCTGGCGGAGAGGGCGGGATTCGAACCCGCGTGACAGCTTATGGCCGCCTAATCGCTCTCCAGGCGATCCCGTTATGACCACTTCGGTACCTCTCCTCATCTATCTAATAAATAATAAACCTAATATCTATTAGTGTCAAAATATTTTTCAATTAAATCTTTTTAATTACAGCCACTAAAGTTTATACTAAATTATATTAACTGGTTACTACCCAAAAAGTGCCTATACTCTACCAATAACATCAAACAATATATTTAGTGATTTAAAAAATAAAGAGTTTATGGAAAACCATAAACTCTTTATTTTACCTTTTTATTAATTTAAAATTTTAGCAACTTTAATTATTTAATATGATGAATTTTTCTTTCTGCTTTTATATTCTTTTTACAAACTGCTTCATTAATTAAATATTTTGCTTTATTTTTCTCAATATTACAAACAACACTAATTTCACCTTCTAAAATTTTATTAGCTCTCTCATACAGACCCTTTTCTGTAGAAGATAATTTTTCTCTACTATCTCGATGAATATAATTTTTTACAACTTGAGCCACTTTGAGAATATCACCACTATCCACCATTTCGGTTTGAGATTTTATCCTCTGCTTATAATTTCCGTCCATTTCATCGTCCATTTTTCCACTCAAAACATTTAATACCTCTGGTACAGTTTTTGGATCAATAATATACCTTAAACCAATTTCTTCAGCCTTGTTAACTGGAACCATTAAAGTCATTTCATTTACCATTAATTTTAAAATATAGTATTTTTCTTTTTTCCCCAATACTTTCTTTTCTTCTATATTCTTAACATTTCCAACTCCAAAAGCCGGATGAGATACCTTATCCCCAATTTTAAACATTTTTTTGGATTAGTTAACCCATTCCTCCCTTCCCATTTTATATTTTCGAATAAAAAATAACTATAGGTATATTTTTTTATTTTTTATTTATATTATTTTGTTTATATTATATCATTTTTTAATAAAAAGTCAAAACAACCCTGGACGGTATATTGTCATTTATTATACTATTAAACAATCTAGAGAGAAAAAATAGCTGGAATTACTAAAATGAATGAAGTATTAAATTAAAATAGTCGGTAGAAATTCTAACTTTTATATTATTTAAGAAAATAAATGACAAGCTATATAATGTATATTTTTGAAACATTTTAGTTCTGGTTCTACTTCTTTACATCTAGTTTTCACATAAGGGCATCGGGTATGGAATCGGCATCCGGAAGGAGGATTTACAGGACTGGGAACATCGCCCATCAAAATTTGACCTTTTCTTCTAAGTTTAGGATCGGGGATAGGTATGGCAGAAAGTAATGCCTTGGTATAAGGATGTTGAGGGTTATCAAATAATTCTTTTTTAGGTGCGCTCTCTACTATTTTACCTAAATACATTACTGCCACTCTATCACAGATATGTTTTATTACGCTTAAATCATGAGCTACAAATAAAAGGGTAAGTCCAAATTCTTTCTGTAAATCCTGTAATAAATTAATTATCTGGGCTTGAATGGAAACATCCAGAGCAGATACACATTCATCGGCAACTATAAACTCTGGGTTAGTAGCTAAAGCTCTGGCAATCCCTATTCTCTGCCTCTGACCACCACTAAATTCATGAGGGTATCTATTTATCTGGTCTGATAGAAGACCAACCTTTCCCATAATTTCTATCACTTTCTCTTCTTGTTCTTTTCTGGGAATAATCTTATGTATTTCCATAGGTTCAGCAATAGTTGAACCTATAGTCATTCTGGGATCAAGAGAGCCAAAGGGATCCTGATAGATAATCATCATTCTTTTTCTGAATTTCAATAGCTCTTTTCTTTTTAAATGGGTAATATTCTGACCCTTAAAAAAGATACTGCCAGCAGTAGGGTCTAAAACACGCAAAATAGTCTTTCCACAAGTAGTTTTTCCACATCCTGATTCTCCCACTAACCCTAGAACCTCTCTTTTTTCTATATAAAAACTTACCTTATCTACGGCTCTAACTGCTTCTTTTTTCCCGAAAATACCTTTACTGGTCCAGAACCATTTTTTTAGATTTTTAACTTCTACCAATTTTTCCATTCTACTTATTTGCTCCTTTTAACTAAATGACATCTCACCAGATGAGAATTTTCTACCTCTATCAGTTCTGGCATCTCTTCCACACATCTTTTAAAACTGAAATCACATCTGGGATGAAATGGACATCCTGAAGGCAAATCAAGGAGATTGGGGACTAAGCCCTTAATGGTATCCAGACGTTCTACTTCTAGATCTAATCTTGGCATTGATTTATGTAATCCCCGAGTATAAGGATGAAGTGGATTATAAAAGAGTGTATCTACATTGGTATATTCCACTATATGCCCGGCATACATTACCGCTACATAGTCACACATTTCGGCGATTACTCCCAGATTATGAGTTATTAACATCACCGAGGCACCAAACTTATCTTTTAAATCATTAATTAATCTTAAAATCTGGGCTTGAATGGTAACATCCAGGGCAGTGGTAGGTTCATCGGCAATAAGCAAAGTAGGATTACAGGATAGAGCCATCGCAATCATCACTCTCTGTCTCATTCCACCTGATAACTGATGAGGATAATGATCAATTCTCTTCTCTGCATCAGGTATTCCTACAATTTTTAATGCCTCTATGGCCTTTTTTTTGGCCTCATCTTTATTTAACCCCTGATGCAATTGAATAGCTTCCACAATTTCATGACCGATAGTAAATACTGGGTCTAATGAAGTCATAGGTTCCTGGAAAATCATAGATATTTTTTTACCTCTTATCTTCCTAATTTCTTTCTCATTTAATTTTAAGAGATTTTTACCTTCGAACCAGATTTCTCCACTCACTATCTTTCCTGGGGGATTAGGAATCAGTCTCATAATAGAAAGGGCAGTAACGCTCTTACCGCAACCTGACTCCCCCACTAAGCCAAGGGTTTTTCCTTGATTGACACTAAAACTAACTTCATCTACAGCTTTTACTGTACCTTCGTGAGTGAAAAAATAAGTTTTTAAGTTTTTTACTTTAAGTAATTCTTTCATATCCCTCTCTATCCTGTACCACTATTAAGTTTTAAGTCGCGGATCTAATATATCTCGTAAACCATCTCCTAATAGATTCAATCCTAATACTGAAAACAATATGGCAATACCAGGGAAGGTCGCCGCCCACCAGGCGCCACTTATAATATAAGAATAACTTTTAGAAAGCATTGCTCCCCATTCCGGAATAGGAGGTTGAGCACCTAAACCTAAGAAACCAAGAGCTGCACAATCCAAAATAGCTGAAGCCAACATTAAGGTTCCATAGACAATAACTGGGGCTATACTGTTAGGCAGAACATGGCGAAAAATAACTCTCCCATCACTGGAGCCCATTGCTTTTTGGATTTCGATGTATTCCATCTCCTTAATGTATAGTACTGAACTCCTGATAATCCTGGCCATCTGAGGGGTATAAACTATACCTATAGCGATCATTGCTTTATCTAACCCTTGTCCAATTACGGCTACAATTACAATTGCCAATAGCAAGGCAGGAAAGGCAAACATAATATCTACTATTCTCATAATTAGAGCATCAATCCATCCTCCATAATAACCGGCGATTACCCCAAAAGTTATACCTAATATCATAGCAATTCCTACTGCTACAAAACCTGCACTCAAGCTGACTCGGGAACCATAAATAATTCTGCTCAACACACATCTCCCCAAGCTATCAGTTCCCAGGGGCGCTCCTTCTATTCCCTTTTCACTCCAAAATCCCGGTTTTAATTTATTAGCCAGCTGAGGAGGAGAAGGATTAGGATCATTGGGGGCAATATAATTTGCCAGCAAAGCACACATAACAATTATAATTACAATTACCAGACCAAAGAGAGCTGATTTATTGTATTTAAGTCTTCTTATTAATTCTTGGGTCTTAGTTTCTATTTTTCTCTCCATTTCATTCTACCTATACCTTTATTCGGGGATCAATATACACATACAAAATATCGGTTATTAAATTTACCATTACAAACATAAAAGCAAAAAAAAGTAAAGAACCCTGTACCGCAGGGTAATCCCTCATACCCACTGCTTTTACTACATATCTGCCTATTCCCGGCCAGGAGAAGACTGTTTCAGTTAAAATTGCCCCAGCTAATAGTCCACCAAAATCTAATCCAATTACCGTAATTACCGGTATCATCGCATTCCTTACGGCATGTTTATAGATTACTGCACCCTCTGACAGTCCTTTAGCCCTTTCTGTCCTTATAAAATCCTGCCTTAAGACTTCTAACATACTCGACCTGGTTACTCTGGCAATGGTAGCCATAGGTATGGTAGATAGAGCCAAACTAGGAAGAATTAAATGACGAAGAACACTTATAAAAGCTTTAAAATTAACCGTAATTATACTGTCTAAAAGATAAAAACCAGTAATACGTTGAAGAGAAATAGCTATATCTATTCGTCCACCAATAGGAAGCCATCTCAAATAGACTCCAAAGATCATCATTAGCATAATTCCCAACCAAAAAACAGGCATCGATACTCCAAAAAGCGCTACTCCCATGGTGGTATAATCAAGAGCAGAATATTGTTTAGATGCAGAGATAATCCCGGCAATAGAACCAATAATTATGGCCAAAACCATAGAGAAGATAGTTAGCTCAAAAGTATTAGGAAATCTTTCCAATATCTCTTTAGTAATATATTCATTGGAGACTATCGAACGACCCATGTCACCATGTAAAGCATCCTTTAACCAGATCCAATATTGAATAGGAAGGGATTTATCCAATCCATATTTTTCCCGGATGGCATTAATAATCTGAGGAGAGGCATGTTCTCCGGCCATAG
>NZ_PFKO01000388.1:0-13401 GCF_002784285.1 Candidatus Infernicultor aquiphilus | reverse complement strand
CCAGTGCTAAAGTAAGCAAAGGAGAGGAACACTCTGTAGAAGAGATAATTAATTGGGCTAAAAAAAACAACCATCTAGAGCAGGTAGAAATTTTAGGGTTTGTAGATAAAACAGAATCGGTCGATTGGATTTATAATCTTGGTGGAAGGGTAATGAATATTCTTGCTAAAGGGTCAATAAATCATTTAACCAATCAACTAAGGAAAACCAAAGAAGAGCATATTAAAGATATAAAAGAGACTATTGCGTATGCTGATAAAAAAGGGATTGTCTGTAATATATATATTGAAGATTGGTCTAATGGCATGATTTTTTCTCGAGATTATGTCTACTATCTTTTAGATCATCTTCGAGGAGAACCGATAAAACGATTTATGTTGCCCGATACGCTTGGTATTCTTTATTTTAAACGCGTTTACGAATTTATTAAAGATATTTTAGAAAAATATCCTGATCTTCATTTTGATTTTCATGCCCATAATGATTATGGTCTAGCTACGGTAAATACTTTAGTAGCGATAGAAGCCGGAATAAAGGGAGTGCATTGCACCGTTAATGGTATGGGTGAACGGGCAGGAAATGCTTCTTTAGAAGAAGTAGTGGTTGGAATTCACGATTTTTTTGATTTTAAAACTGGAATTAACGAAAAATATTTATACCATCTTAGTAAAACAGTAGAAATATTTTCTGGGCATCGATTAGCTTCTAATAAACCTATATCTGGTTTAAATGTTTTTACTCAAACTGCTGGAATTCATGCCGATGGAGATAGAAAAGGAAATCTTTATGCTAGTGCTCTTTTACCCGAAAGGTTTGGACGCAAGAGACAATATTCTTTGGGTAAATTAAGCGGAAAATCTAATTTAGAATATAACTTGGAAAAAATTGGTATTCAGCTTACTAAAGAACAAAAAAAACGGGTATTGGAGAGGGTGATTGAGCTGGGTGATAAAAAGGAAGCTATTACCGCAGAAGAATTACCCTATATTATTTCAGATGTTTTAAAAACACCTCATGAAAAAAGTTTTAAATTGAAATTATGTAATATAGTCACTTGTAGTGGGTTAAAACCTACTGCGGTAGTACAATTATTATACCGGGATGGAATAGCGGACAAAGAGTTGCTATTAGAAGAAAGTGCTCAGGGAGATGGCGGATATGATGCATTTATGAATGCTATTAGGAAAATAGCCAAAAAAATAAATTATTCGCTACCCACCCTTTTAGATTATGTGGTTATTATTCCTCCCGGTGGAAAAACAGATGCCTTAGTACAGTGTACTATTACCTGGAGTAATCAATATAACAAAACCTTTGTAACTAAAGGGGTCAATCCCGATCAGGTTTTGGCTGCTGTAGAAGCAACCGAAAAGATGTTAAATGTAATTGCTTTTCAGAAAAAAGAACAGTTAACACAATAAATAAGATTAATTATTTTGGGTATATCGTAGGTAAATAGTTAATTCCTGGTTAGCTGGTTAAAAAAATGCAAGAGAGAGAAAGAAGTAGGGGCAGATCTCGTGTCTGCCCGTAATGTGTAATGTGTTGTAGGGGCACGATGCATCGTGCCCCTACACCTGAATACTAGTTTTTTTCACGTGATGCTTGATACGATATACTAACGACTAATTTACAGGAAGGTTATTTTATGGCGATACAAAAAACTTATGAAGAAATTAATACTAAGATTAAAAGTGGTAAAGCAGTAATAGTCACAGCAGAAGAAATTATTTCTATCGTTGAGGAGAAGGGTATAGAAAAGGCAACCGAAGAGATAGATGTGGTTACTACCGGTACTTTTGGACCCATGTGCTCTTCAGGGGCAATCATTAACTTTGGACATAGTGATCCTCCTATTCGGATGCAAAAAATTTGGTTAAACGAGGTGGAAGCTTATGGCGGATTAGCAGCAGTTGATACCTATATTGGTGCCACTCAGCTCTCTGAAAGTAAAGGGATGGAATACGGAGGTGCTCATGTGATTGAAGATTTAATTTCCGGGAAAAAGATTCGATTAAGGGCTATATCCCAGGGAACAGATTGCTATCCTCGACGGGAAATAGAGACTTATATAACTAAAGAAAGTATAAATCAAGCAATTTTGTTTAATCCCCGAAATGGTTATCAAAACTATAATGTAGCAGTAAATACTTCTGCTCGGAAGATATACACTTATATGGGGGTCTTGCTCCCCAATCTAGGAAATGCGACTTACTCTACTAGCGGTCAATTGAGCCCTTTGCTTAATGACCCTGAATTTATAACCATTGGCCTGGGCACTCGTATATTTTTAGGTGGAGCACAAGGTTATATAGTTTGGGAAGGAACGCAATTTTATCCTCAAATACTAAAAGATGAAGGAGGTAAAACCATCTATAAAGGAGGAACTTTAGCAGTAATGGGAGATTTAAAAGAAATGAGCACCGATTATATTCGGGCAGCAATTTTTAAAGGCTATGGGGTGAGTTTGGTAGTAGGTATAGGAATTCCTATCCCCATTTTAAATAGTGAAGTAATGAAATTTGTAGCCATAAAAGATGAAGATATCTACACTCAGATAATTGACTATAGTTTTCCTCATCGAGAGAGACCTTCTTTGGGATGGGTAAATTATAAGCAATTAAGAGAGGGGAATATTACTATTCGGGGGGGGAATGTTCCTACCTCTTCACTTTCCAGTTATGCCAAAGCTCGGGAAATTGCTCAAAAATTAAAAGAAGAAATATTAAAGGGAAATTTTTTACTGCAGAAACCTATCCAAAAATTTCCTAAAGAGAGTGAATTTAAACCCTTATTAGAGATTCATTAAAAGCAATACTTTATACGAAAAAAGTTTTGAGTTTTGAACTAACGACTAACAACTATTCACTAACAACTAATTTATAATTAAAAGGATATTTAAATGATAAAAAAGAAAGTAATCTTAAATTTTTCTCCCGAAAATGTGGAGAGACCGGTTACCTATCAGCTGATAAAAAAATATGATTTATGGGTAAATATTTTGCAGGCAAAATTCGAACCTAAATTAGGCGGAAAATTACTTTTAGAACTTAAAGGAAGTGAAAATCAAATAGAAGAAGGGTTGAGCTTTGTTAGGCAGATAGGTGTAGGGGTTATGCTTTTAGAACAAGAAGTCTTATGGGATGAAAAAAAATGTATTGATTGTGGGGCATGTATCTCTATTTGTCCAACCGGAGTATTATCTTTAGACCAAGTGACTTATAAATTAAAATTTGACTATGAAAAATGTATAGTTTGCGGCAATTGTGTAGAGGCCTGTCCTTTACAGGCCATTAAAGTTACTTTTTAGAAAGGTTTAAAGTAAGTGAGTAGAAAAGCAATGATTTTTCCTGAGGTGAATAAAATAGAATATCTAGAAAGGAATTACCGCGATTTAATTAAGGGAAAAGATTTGGTCTCTTTTCAAATAAAGGAAGCAGAAAGTGATCTATATATAAGGGCAAGTCAAGAATTAACTTCTTATGCTCGGCAGGCGCTTTTACGCTTTAGAGGACAAATAAAGGATTATATTTATAGTCACCCATTATTTGAAAGTACGCTTTTGCCTTATCCCCGAGAAGATGACATGCCTGAAATAATTGATGCTATGATTCAGGCTGCAATTTGGTGCGGAGTTGGACCTATGGCAGCGGTAGCTGGGGCAATAGCTGAATTTGTGGGGAAGGAACTTTTGAATTATTCTTCCGAAGTAATTGTAGAAAATGGGGGAGATATCTTTATTAAGAGTAACCAGGAGAGAAAAGTAAGTATCTTCGCTGGAGAGTCTCCTCTGAGTCAGAAAATTATTTTAAAGATAGAAACACCAAAAAATTATGTAGGAGTTTGCACCTCATCTGGGACGGTTGGCCCTTCTTTAAGCTTTGGGAAAGCAGATGCGGTTACCGTAATTTCTGATTCTGTTTTACTTGCTGATGTCGCTGCTACAGCAATAGGTAATGTGGTAAAAACTAAAGAAGATATAGGACAAGGTTTAATTTATGCCCAAAAAATAAAGAGTATAAAGGGTGTAATAATAATAAAAGAGGATAAAATGGGCCTCTGGGGAGATGTAAATTTTATGGTGATAAAGTAGAAAAAAATGATAAACAAACCATTTGGGTAAATTGGTGGATTGGTGGATTGACAAATTGGCAAATTGGTAAATTGGCAAATTGGTTAATTTAAAAATTAAATATTTTTTATGAGCAGGAGGGATATAAAATGCTTATTAATAAGAAAGTTGCTATAATTGGAGTGGGAAAGATGGGAGAAATTCTGCTTGATAGTATGATTAAAAATAACTTGGTAAAGAGAGAAAATTTAAGTGGAAGTACTGCCCGAGAAGAACATGCAGAAGAAATAAATAAAAAATATAAGGTCAGGACTTATCTTGATAATAAAAAGATGGTTTTACAAAAAGATGTAATTATTTTAGCTCTCAAGCCCCAGATGATAAAGAAAGTAATTTTTGAAATCAAAGAAGTGGTTACAGAAAAACAATTAATAATATCTATTGCTGCAGCTACCAGTACTCAATTTATAGAGGATTGTTTAGGAAAGAATATTCCGGTAATCAGGGCTATGCCCAATACCCCTGCTTTAATTAATGAAGGTATGACGGTTCTTTGTCCGGGAAGATATGCTGATAAAAATCATATTCAAATGTCTATGCATATCTTTGGAGCAGTAGGACTAGTGGAGGTTATTTACCAGGAAGGATTAATGGATGTAGTTACAGCTTTATCCGGCAGCGGTCCGGCTTATACTTATATAATTATCGAGTCCCTAACTGAGGGAGGAGTAAGAATGGGCTTGCCTCGAGAATTAGCTCGAAGATTAACTGCCCAAACCTTGTTAGGGGCAGCAAAGATGGTATTGAAAACAGGGATGCATCCAGCTTTATTAAAAGATGCAGTGACTACTCCGGCTGGAGTTACGGTAGATGGATTGATGGAATTAGAAGATGGTGGGATTAGAGTAACCCTTATTAAAGCGGTTAGTAAGGCTACAGAAAAATCTAAAGAAATTTCTCAGTAGAAGGGTATTAATTTAGAGAGGGAGATAATTTATGGTGGAGTTAAAGGAACTACAAGAAGCCCTATTTCTAGGGAATATTTCTAAAGTAAAGGAGATTATCCAGAAAGCTTTACAGGAAAATATAGATCCTAAGGAAATTTTAGAACAGGGCTTAATTAAAGGGATGGAGATTGTGGGAATAAAATTCAAGAACAATGATATTTTTCTTCCTGAAGTGTTATTAGCTTCTCAAGCTATGTATGGAGGTATGGAATTGTTACAGCCCATATTAATTAAAAGTGGAGTAAAGGCGGTAGGTAAGGTAATAATTGGTACTACCAAAGGTGATTTGCACGATATTGGTAAGAACCTGGTAGCTATGATGTTAAAAGGGGGAGGATTTGAAGTGGTAGATTTAGGGATAGATGTTTCACCCGAAAAATTTTTAAAAGCCACTCAAGAATATCAACCAGATATAGTGGGGATATCTGCTTTATTAACTACTACTATGATGGGGATGAAAGAAGTAATAACTATTTTAAAGAAAAAAGGCTTAAAAGATAAAGTAAAGGTAATGATTGGGGGAGCTCCTATTACTCAGGAATTTGCAGATGAAATTGGGGCAGATGGATATGCCCCAGATGTTGCCTCGGCAGTGGAAAAGGCTAAGAAGTTTTTAAAGGAATTAAGGAGATAATAAAAATTGCTTATTATTGGAGAAAAGATAAATTCCAGCCGAAAAAATATTCAAGAAATGGTGGAAAGAAAGAATAAAGAGTTTATTCAAGAGTTAGCTCGAAAACAGGTTGAAGGTGGAGCCCAGATGCTGGATATAAATATTGGGACCATTAGAAAGAACGAACCAGAAGATATGAAATGGCTGGTAAAGACAGTTCAAGAGGCAGTGAATGTTCCTTTATGTATTGATAGCCCTAACTATATGGCTATAAAAGCAGGGTTAGAAGTTTATGATTGGAGTAAAGGGAAAGCCTTGATTAATTCAGTGACTGCAGAGAGAAAAAAACTGGAATTAATTTTACCCCTGGTTAAAAAATATCAGTGTTCAGTAGTTGCCCTTACTATGGATGAACAGGGAATCCCTCAGAACTCTAAAAAAAGATGTAAAATTGCTGATGAATTAATTAAAAAGTTTACCAGCGAAGGAATTCTTACCGAAGATATATATATCGATCCTTTGACTTTACCAGTTAGTGCTAATATTCAAAATTCTGATATTGTTCTGCAGACTTTAAGGAAAATTAAGAATTCTTATCCTGAAGTTAAAACCATTATAGGATTAAGCAATATTTCCTATGGGTTACCGGAAAGAAGTTTAATTAATCAAAGTTTCCTGGTTTTGGCTATGGCATATGGTCTTAATGCCACAATTCTGGATTCTACTAATAAAAATTTAATGGCTTTAATTAAAGCAACTGACCTTTTGTTGGGTAAAGATGAATTTTGCAAACAATATCTTATGTCCTTTCGAGAAGGAAGATTTTAATTTTAATTAATGGGGAGTAAAAAAGGGAGGAGTAACGATAATGAATTTAAGAGAGAAACTGGCCGCAAAAAAATTTGTAGTAACAGTGGAATTAGATCCCCCGAAAACTTTAAATTTAGATAAAATATTAAGAGAGATAAATAGTGCCAATTTCAGAAAAGTAGTAGATGCGGTAAATGTTACCGATTGCCCTCTGGCTAAATTAAGGATGAGCCCTATCGCCCTTTCACATATTATTCAGGAAAAAATAGGATTAGAATCAATTTTTCATATCACTTGCCGAGATAGAAATTTGTTGGGTTTACAAGCCGAGCTTTTAGGTGCATCTGCTTTGGGGGTAAAAAATATTTTAGCTTTAACCGGAGACCCTCCCGAGATGGGTGATTATACTAAGGCAACCGGTGTTTACGACCTGGATTCGGTAGGATTAGTGAAGATGGTAAATAAATTAAATAACGGGTATGAATATAAAGGAGAGGAACTTAAAAGTAGAACAGATTTTTTTATCGGAGTAGCAGTTAATCCTTCTGCTCAAGATTTAAAAAAAGAGATAAAGCGATTTGAGGAAAAAGTTTCAGCGGGGGCTAATTTTGTTCAAACTCAACCCATTTATGATATTGAAATATTAGAAAGATTTCTTGAATTTACCGCTCATCTTAATATACCTAAAATTATCGGGATTATGCCTTTAAAGAGTTATAAGATGATTGAATATTTAAATAATAATTTACCCGAAATTTTTATCCCCTCGGTGGTAAAAGAGAGAATGATAGGGAAAGATATAGGAGAGGGAATAAAGATTTCCCAGGAATTTATTGATAAGATACGCAAATTTAAAGAGGTAGCTGGAATTCATATTTTCCCCTTAAGAGATATGGATTTAGTTTGCCGTTTGTTAAATTAAGCAGAGATGAGAGATATGAAGATAATAAAAGACCTTAAATTAGACTTAGATAAAGAAGAAATATTACGCTATCAGGGCTATAGTAGAAATAAGGTTAAAGAACCCAACCAAAATATTTTACGGATTACCGAAGAGGAAATTAATCGAGGCTACAGTCTTTTTAAGCCTCAGGGGATTTATTCCTTAATTAGAATCAAAGGCTCTGCCTTAGAGGGGAGAATTAATTTAGAAAGTGGGCTTATTTTTAGATTTGCTAAATCTATAATTAAACAATTAAAAGGAGCAAGTCATTTACTTGTGGGAGTAGTTACTATAGGAGATTTATTAGAAAAGAAAGTCTCTGAGTTATTTTCTCAAGGAGAATATCCTCGGGCATTAGCTTTGGATGCAGTGGGAACAGTGGCAGTTGAAGATTTTAGTCGGAAAGTTAGAAAATTGGCTCGTCAAGAAGTAATAGAACAGGGCTTTAAAACCAGTAGGCATTTTTCTCCCGGTTATAGTGGCTGGGAGGTGTCTCAACAAGAAATTATCTTTAAAAGTATTCCTTCAGATAATATCGGAGTAAGACTAAGCAAAGGTTTTATGATGTTGCCTCGAAAGTCGTTATCCTGGGTAATTGGGGTAGGTAAAGAAATAATTACCTTTTCTGGAGAAGATAATAACTGTAATGAAAATTGTCAGTCTAAATGTTGCAGCTATAGAATTTTTGATTAATTTTTTTCTGAGTATTATTTTTTAAAAATTTTTCTAAAAAACTTGACATATATGCTATAATAGCTTAAAAGGAAAATTAATAATGGCTAAAAGCAAAGCGTGGGAGAAGTAGCAGATTACAAAATTTGTACAGAGAGTCGTTTATGGTGAGAAGCGACATAAAAATTTAAAAGGATTTGCGAAATGGACCCACAAGCTTCAGACTGAAAGGGTATAAATAGTCCGAGTAAGTTTTGACGGACTTTTCCTCCGTAAAAAGGAAAAGTGTATCGGTGTATAGTTAATTTATATTGCCCGTACTCTGCAGAGTAGGATTTTTCTAAATAAAAATCCTATTAGAGTGGCACCACGGAAATTAACCTTTCGTCTCTTGGAGATGAAGGGTTTTTTTATTTATTTACGATATAAATTATATACTCGTATACTTTATTGAGAGGGGTCTAATAATTAAGACTGGATGATATTGATTGATTAGACTCAAACAGGGTGGCACCGCGGATAAAAACTCTTCGTCCCTATTAATTCGATAATTAAATTAGGGATGGAGAGTTTTTTTTATTTTGTTATATATTATTTATCAAATTTAAATATTAGGAGATGTTTGATGATGACGGGTAGGATCTATTATCCCAACAAAGAAGATTTTTTAAAGTTAGCCAATAAGGGAAATCTGCTGACAGTGTACTGCAAAATTCTTGCCGATACAGAGACTCCCATTAGCGCTTTTCAAAAGATAGGGAGAGATAGTTTTAGCTATTTATTGGAAAGCGGAGAGGGAGGAGATAAGTTAGCTCGCTATTCATTTATTGGAATTGATCCTTTTTTAATTTTTCAGAGCAAAGATATAAGAATTGAAATAATAACAAAAGATAAAAAAGAAGTACATAAAGAAAATCCTATTCTTTATTTGCGTCAGTTATTTGCCGAATTTAAGATTACTCCAATTAAAGGATTACCGCGTTTTTTTGGAGGTGGAGTGGGATACTTTGGTTATGATATGGTCAGATTTATTGAGAACCTTCCTCGGAAGGCTATTGATGATCTTGATATACCCGATTGTCTTTTAGTATTTGCAGGGACGATATTAGTGTTTGATCATTTAACCCATCAACTATGGATAATTGTTAATATTTCTCTAAAGATAAAGGAAATATCCATAGAAGTGGCTTATGATCAGGCAATTGTTCAGATCGAAGAAGTTATAACTCAATTAAAAAACTCTCAATCTCCTTATTTAGAGGACCAAAAGGAGGTAAACGAAAAAAGCAAGTCCTTACCACAAATACAAAGCAATGTTACCAAAGAAGAATTTATGAGTAAAGTGAAAAAAGTGAAAGATTATATTTTAGCGGGAGATACTTTTCAGGTGGTATTGTCTCAGCGTTTAACTAGAAAAGTAAAGATCCCTCCTTTAAAAATCTATCGTTCTTTACGAAGTTTAAATCCCTCCCCTTATATGTATTATCTAAATTATGGGGAAGCTCAAGTGGTAGGAACCTCTCCTGAACCATTGGTTAGATTAACTGGTGAATTGGTAGAGAGTAAACCTATTGCTGGGACCCGTCCCCGGAGTAAAAACGAGATTGAAGATGCGGAGCTAGAGAAAGAAATGTTAAATGATGAGAAAGAGAAAGCAGAACATACTATGTTGGTAGATTTAGCCCGAAATGATTTGGGTCGAATTTGCCGTTCTGGTACGGTAAGAGTAAGAAATTTTATGAAAGTGGAAAAGTTCTCTCATGTAATGCATTTAGTTTCAGAAGTAGAAGGTGAAATCCAACCGAATAAAGACGCTTTTGATGTATTAGAAGCATGTTTCCCAGCTGGGACAGTTTCGGGTGCACCCAAGGTGCGGGCAATGGAGATTATTGATGAATTAGAACCGAATTGTCGAGGACCCTATGCAGGAGCAGTGGGATATATCGGCTTTAATGGAAATATGGATACTTGTATTACCATTCGTACTATTATTTTTAAAGGTAATCAGGCTTATGTTCAAGTAGGGGCAGGAATTGTAGCTGATTCCATTCCCGAAATGGAATATAGAGAGACCTTAAACAAGTCTAAGGCAATGCTTAAGGCCATAGATTTGGCAGAAAGTTTTTAAAATGTAACATTTAGTGCCTGGCACAAAATGTTACATTGGCAAAGGAGGGAGTAAGAGTGATATTGGTAATTGACAATTATGATTCTTTTACTTTTAATCTGGTTCAGTATCTGGGTGAATTAAGTATAAAAACACAGGTCTATCGTAATGATAAAATAAATGTTAAAGAGATCATTAAAAAAGATTTACTGGGGATAGTTATTTCTCCAGGTCCTTGCACTCCCAAAGAAGCTGGTATTTCGGTAGAAGTAGTGCAAAAATTAGGTTCTAAAATTCCCATCTTGGGGGTTTGTTTAGGGCACCAAGCTATTGGGGTAGCTTATGGGGGAAAAGTGATCAGGGCTAAAAAGTTAGTGCATGGTAAAGCCTCTTATATTTATCATCAACAAAAGGGTATTTATTCTGGAATAGATAATCCTTTTTTAGCTGGGAGGTATCATTCTTTAATCTTAGACCCACTTTCTTTACCTTCCTGTCTCGAAGTTACTGCCCATGCTGATGATGAGGTGATTATGGGGATAAGTCATAAAGAATATCCTGTTTTAGGGGTACAATTTCATCCAGAATCCATTTTAACTTCCTCAGGAAAGGATATTTTAAAAAATTTTATTTGTTTTGCTCAAAAATTTATAGAAGGCGAAATAAAACATTAAATAGAAAATAAGGAAAATAGTATGTAAAGAATCAGATTGATTTAATTGATATTTAAAAATAATTTTTTAAAGTAGAAGGAGTAGGAGAGATATGTTTAAAACTTTACTAAATAAAGTGGTATTAGGGGAGAGTTTAGATGAAAAAGAAGCCAAAAAAACTATGAATAAGATTATGCAAGGAGAAGTAACTTCGGCTCAGATAGCAAGTTTTTTAACTGCTTTACGAATAAAAGGAGAGACCATAGAAGAAATTGTTGGATTTGCTCAAGCTATGAGAGAGAATGCTGTGAAATTAAAAAAAGTTTATCCTTTTGCAGTAGATACTTGTGGTACTGGCGGAGATTGTAAAGGCACCTTTAATATCTCCACAGTTACGGCTTTGGTAGTAGCCGGAGCTGGGCTAAAGGTAGCTAAACATGGCAATAGAGGGGTATCCAGTAAAAGCGGGAGTGCTGATGTATTGGAAGCTTTAGGTATAACTATAAATTTAACCCCTATTCAAATAGAGGAGTGTTTAGAGAAAGTGGGAATTGCTTTTTTCTTTGCTCCTATTTTTCATCCGGCTATGAAATTTGCACTGGGTCCTCGGAGAGAAATAGGATTTCGTACCATCTTTAACCTACTCGGTCCTCTTACTAATCCAGCAGGAGCGAAATATCAGGTTATAGGAGTTTATGATACAAATCTTACTGAATTGATAGCGGGAGTATTGGGTAGACTTGGAGTGCAAGGTGCAATGGTAGTATGCGGAGAAAATGGAATAGATGAAATAACTTTAACTGGATCTACCAAGATTAGCCAAGTGAAGGACGGAATAATAGAGACTTTCTATCTTGAACCAGAAGAATTAGGATTGCAACGATGTAAATTAAAGGATATTCAAGGAGGAGATGCTAAGACTAATGCAAAGATTGCTTTAGGTATATTAAATGGTCAAAGAAAAGGTCCTCAACGAGATATAGTTCTGCTAAATGCTGCTGCTGTTTTGACAGTAAGAGGAGTAGTGCAAGACATAAAAATAGGAATAAAGAAAGTGGCAGAAATTATCGATTCAGGAGCTGCTTTAAGAAAATTAGAAGAATTAAGAGACTATACCACCAGAGGATTAAATAAATGAATATTCTTGACGAGATTATAATTAATAAACAAGAAGAAATTAAACGAGATAAAGAGAATTATCCTCTCCAACTTTTAATTGATTTAATAACAGAAGGATTACCTCCTACTCGAGACTTTTTGGGGCGCTTAAACGATTCTTCTGATGTTTCGATAATTGCTGAGCTTAAATTTGCTTCTCCTTCTCGGGGAGTAATCAATAAAAAAAGGAAGTTAGAGGAAATTATTCGAGCTTATACTACGGGTGGAGTAGCTGCTATCTCAGTTTTGACTGAAAGAAAATTTTTCCAAGGTGATCCTGATAATATTCGTAAAGTTAAAAAAATAACTAATTTACCCGTTCTAAGAAAAGACTTTATTATAGATGAATATCAGATTTATCAATCTCGTTGTTTTGGGGCTGATGTCATTTTACTCCTGGCTAATTTATTAGATCAATTATCATTGAATTATTTTCAAAAAATAGCTCGATCTTTAGGGATGGATTGCGTAGTTGAAGTTCATAGTATCGATGAATTAAAAAAAGCTTGGGGTACAGAATCAAATATTATTGGAATTAATAATCGTAATTTAGTAAATTTTTCTATAGATTTATCCGCGACCATTAAATTAGGTCATTTGATTCCTAAAGATTGTTTGTTAATAAGTGAAAGTGGGATTAAAAATCGTGAAGATATAAAGGAATTAAGCTTTTATGGAATAGATGCGGTATTAATAGGTGAGGCTTTAATGTCTGCTGATGACCTTAACCATAAACTGAAAGAATTAGTAGGAGTGCCGAGAAGAAATAAGAAAAGGAAATAAATTTATGTGGATTAAGATTTGTGGAATAAAAGATATAAATACAGCTCATATAGTTATAGATGCAGGTGCTAAGGCATTAGGATTTGTTTTTGCTCCAAGTTTGCGGAGAATTATTCCAGAAGAGGCAAGAAAAATTATTCAGAACTTACCTAAAGATATATTGCGGGTGGGAGTTTTTGTTAATGCTCCCATATCTTTAGTAAAAGAGATTACTGAGTATTGTAATTTAACCACTCTCCAATTTCATGGCCAAGAGAGCACTGATTATTGCCGACAATTTAAAAAACCGATAATAAAAGCAATTAAAGTGGCAAAAAATGGTCAATTTTTCCCTGACCCAGTAAGGTATAAGGAATTTATAAAAATGTTTTTAACTGATACCTATCAACCAGGTACAGAGGGGGGAACTGGGAAGATTTTCCCTTGGGAAAAGGTAGAAATTATTAAAGGATATGGATTAGTAATTTTAGCAGGTGGCTTAGACCCCAATAATATTTTTCAAGCACTTACTGTTGCCCGTCCCTGGGGAGTGGATGTAAGCAGTGGGGTGGAAACGAAGGGTCGTAAAGATAGCAAAAAAATA